>JBIOHJ010000044.1:0-22622 GCA_044448905.1 Bacteroidia bacterium
CAATGATAATAACAGGGAGTGCAAAGACGGGGATGTGATACTGATGGATTTTGGATGCGAATACGCAAATTATGCAGCTGATTTAACACGGAGCATCCCGGTAAACGGAAAATTTACTCCGCGCCAGCTCGATGTGTATAACGCTGTGCTGCGCGTAATGCGTGCCGCGTCAAAAATGCTGGTTCCCGGAAATACGATTGAAAAGTATCATGTGGAGGTTGGGAAAATTATGGAAGAAGAGCTTTTGCAATTAGGTTTGATATCAAAAGAGGATATTAAAAAACAGAACCCCGACTGGCCTGCTTATAAAAAATATTTCATGCATGGCACTTCACATTTTTTGGGTTTGGATGTGCACGACATTGGTAATAAATATGAACCCATGAAAGCCGGGATGGTTTTTACCTGCGAGCCGGGAATTTATATTCCCGAGGAAAATCTAGGCATCCGAATTGAAAACGATATTTTGATTACCGATAAAGGACAGTTTGATTTGATGGCTTCAATACCCATTGAAGCGGAGGAGATTGAGGAATTGATGATGAGCAGCAAGGAACTAGTATAACAGAGTAATTTCTGCCAAAAGAACATTTCCCTTTCAAAAACTCATTTCCTGACCACAGGAGGCATATCATATTTTTCTGGAATTATTCCTTCAAAATCCTCACCTCAGTCCTCCGGTTTTTCTGCCTGCCTTCATCAGTATCATTATACGCAACAGGTTCCGTATCACCATACCCTTTGGCAGTAACACGGCTGGCAGCAATGCTGTTTTTAATTAAATAATTTCTGACCGCATCAGCCCTGCCCTGCGAAAGTTTAAGATTTGATTCCGGTGAACCGACATTATCAGTGTGACCTGCAATTTCAATTTCTAAAGTTGGTTTTGCTTTCATGGCTTCAGCCAGCTCGTTAAGAGCTTTGAATGATTCCGTTCGCAGCGAAGACTTCCCGGTATCGAAAAAAACATTTTCCAATACATACGATTTTTCTTCTTCATCCATCTGAATTTTCAAATCCATAGTGATGAGTTCTTTGGTGCCGGGAATTTCGAATGAACTGTATTCTTTCTGGTTCAAGAAACTTTTATACTTCACAACATACGCATCTCCTTTCGGGAGATACAACGAGCACGTTCCTTTATCACCCGAAACAGTTTTGAAAATCTTTTTTGTTTTTTTCGATTCAAAAATAATTTCCTCTTTTGGTTTGGGATGTAATTTAAAATCGGTGATTGACACATTTACCACCGCATCGGTAGCTGTTGCAACAAGCTGCTGTGAAGATAAAGTAAGCGAGTAAGAAAGAAGCAACGCAAGACCAAGAAGCTTTTTCATATTATAATTCAATAATTTATTAACTCAACAATTCATTAACTTATTACACCCCCGCAAGTGTAACCGGAATTATTTTCCCATTAAAGTATTTATAACCGTTAACGGCAAAGTCGGAAATAAATTGTGCCATCTGCTGTGGTGTGGTTGGAGCTTCAAAATCGGGAATTGCTTTTTTAAGCATTTCAGTTTGCACAGCCCCTAATGCAAGGCAATTTACAGCAATGTTGCGGTCTTTAAATTCTTCGGCAAGACACTCTGTTATATTTGCCAAAGCCGCTTTACTGGAACTGTATGCCGATAAACCTTTAAATTTTGCACTGCCCTGGTAGCCTCCAAAGCTCCCAATGTTTACAATGTGTGATTTTTCTTTTTTTCCCATTAGCGGCAATAATGTTTTTATGAGCCTTACCGGACTGAAAACATTTACCGAATAAACCTCTTTCCAATCATCTTCTGTTAAATATTCAAAAGGTTTGTTGATTAGCCTGCCGGCATTATTAATGAGCACATCAACCGATTTGAATTTTATCTGCTCCAGCTTTTCGCTGAGTTTTTCTAATTCAAAATTTTCAAGATCAAACACAAGGTAATGAAGGTTCGATTCAGGATTGATCTTTTTGCTTTCGGTTTTTAGCCGGTAAAGTTTTTGTTCATCACGGGAAAGCGCCAATATGATATTGGATTCGTTTTGTGATAACACAAGTGCCGTATAGTAGCCTATGCCGTTAGATGCACCGGTAATGATAATATTCATGGTACGAATAGCTAATGGTTGCGAATTTACGAATTACAATTACCAACTGGCAACTGACAATTGGCATCAAAGCTCCTTCAAATCAATATACCGCATGTGATGCAAAATCCAACCTTGCTTTTTCTTAATGTACACTGTGGGTTTTGCGGGCGACCACCTGATTGGATTTGGCAAACAGGCAGCAATCAATGCCGATTCCGAATTGGTAAGCTTTTTTGCAGGCTTGCCAAAATAATGTTGCGCAGCCGCTTCAGCACCATAAATGCCCGGGCCCATCTCAATTTCGTTAAGATAAATTTCGATAATTCGTTTCTTGCTCCAGAAAACTTCAATTAAAAACGTAAAATACACCTCAAACCCTTTACGTACCCATGAACGTGACGGAAATAAAAAAACATTTTTAGCGGTTTGCTGGCTGATGGTGCTCGCTCCTTTTACGCGTTTGCCTTTATGCCTGTCGTTATACTTTTGCGCTTTTTGGATAGCTTCAATATCAAACCCGAAATGTTCGGCAAACTTCTGGTCTTCGGCAGTAATTACTGCAAGCGGCAACGATGGAGATATTTTATCCAGCGAAACCCAATCTTTATTAAGAGTTACTTTTTTCTTCTTATCAAATGCCTGCTCCAGGCAACGCTGTATCATTAACGGAGTAATAGGGGGAGGAACGAAACGATAAATAATTACAGTAGTAATGCTGAGAATAAAAAACCAGAGAACGATTTTGAGGAAAATTCGCCAGATACGTTTGAGCATTTCTCAAATGTCTTAAACCTCCATCACCTTTTCAATTGCAGTATTATACAATTGTTTAAAGCCCGCAACATTACCGAAACCCTCTCGGTCAATTTTTATATCTCCGGAAGTTACTTCACCGAGGTTTGTAAATTCAACTTCCGACTCAGCAATAAAATCAACAAAAGCATCCAGCGTATTAGCACTAACGCTTATTACAACCCGGCTTTGCGATTCGCCAAAAAGAAAAGCGTCTTTGCGGACATCTTCATCACTGCTGATATCAAATCCAAAATTATTCTGAAGGGCAGATTCTAAAAGCGTAATAAACAATCCGCCATCCGAAACATCATGAGCGGACTCAATCAGGTTATTTTTTATCAGTACTTTTATTAATTGCTGAGTATTGAATTCTTCATCAATATCAAAATACGGAGCAGGTGAATTTTTTATGTTGAGATAGGAATACAAATATTCGGACGATGCAATATCATTTTGCGATTTTCCGATTAAGAAAATGCTGTCACCGGCATTTTTAAAATTCAAAGTCATAATTTTATTCTTATCTGCAAGAATTCCAACCATGCCAATTGTGGGAGTAGGGAAAACAGGAACTTCCTCATTACCCATTTTGGAATGATTGTAGAAGCTCACATTACCTCCCGTAACCGGTGTTTGAAATTTTAAACATGCCTTGCTCATCCCTTTTATGGCATGCACAAATTGCCAATAGACCTCCGTATTATACGGGTTGCCAAAATTTAAGCAATTGGTAATTGCACTTGGCTCGCCACCCGAACAAACAATATTCCGCGCAGCTTCGGCAACAGCGATTGCACAACCCGTTTCAGGATCGCTGTATACATAACGAGCATTGCAATCAACAGTAAGCGCCAATGCCTTGTCAGACTCTTTTATATTTACAACCGCAGCATCACTTGGACGATTGGTTGTCATATTAATCGTTCCTACCATCGAATCATATTGATTGTACACCCAACGTCTGCTTGCAATGTTTGGGTGCGATGCAAGATGCTCTGCAATTTTTTTGTAATCCTGTTTTTCAGAAACCGAATCAATACTAAATTTTTTATTCAGCGAAATATATTTGGGTTCTTCGTATTCGCGCTTGTAAACCGGTGCGCCACCACCAAGTACTAATGATTCAGCCGGAACATTCGCAACCAATTCGCCATTGAAAAAATATTTCAACCGTTCGCCCGATATTACTTCTCCAATCTGTGTACAATTTAAATCCCATTTATCAAAAACCGATTTAACAATTTCTTCCATTCCCTTTTTTACGACCACCAACATTCGTTCCTGCGATTCACTCAAAAGAATTTCCCACGGTTTCATGTTTTGTTGTCGAGTCGGAACTTTATCCAGATAAATATTCATTCCATGTTTTCCTTTTGCTGACATTTCGGAATTTGAACAAATAATTCCCGCAGCGCCCATGTCCTGCATACCAACGACTGCACCGGTAGCAATTAATTCCAGCGTTGCTTCCAACAAAAGTTTTTCTGTGAACGGGTCGCCTACCTGTACGCTCGGTAAATCTTCGGCAGACTCTGCATGCAAATCTCCGCTCGCAAATGTGGCTCCGTGAATTCCGTCTTTGCCAGTTGCGCTGCCAACAATAAAAACAGGATTTCCTTCACCATATGAAATTGCCGAAACAGTTTTTCCTTCTTTTACAATACCCACGCTCATTGCATTAACTAAAATATTTATGTTGTAGCAATCATCAAAAAAAACCTCACCGCCAACGGTAGGAACACCAAAAGCATTTCCGTAATCACCAATTCCTTTCACCACTCCGCGGATGAGCCATTTCATACGCTCGGAATTAATATTTCCGAAACGTAAAGAATTTAATTGTGCAATGGGTCGCGCACCCATGGTAAAAATATCGCGGTTGATTCCGCCAACACCGGTTGCAGCTCCCTGGTAAGGTTCAATTGCTGACGGATGATTATGTGATTCAATTTTAAATGCACAGGCAAGCCCATCGCCAATGGCAACCAAACCTGCATTTTCTTCACCTGCTTTTGCCAGCATGTGGGGACCGTCTTTTGGCAAAGTCTTCAGCCAGGTAATTGAGTTTTTATAGGAACAATGTTCACTCCACATCACAGAATATAAACTCAGCTCTGTGAAATTAGGTGTACGACCAAGAATGGATTTAATTTTCTCAAACTCTTCGGGTAAAAGACCGAGTTGTTTAGCGGCTTCAACGTTGGTTAATGTTTCCTCAGTAGCGGTATTCATTGTGAATTAATTCGGTAATTTGCAGCAAAAGTAATTACTGGAGTCAGAAGTCAGAAGCCGTAAATCAGAATTGTTGATAAATTAATAGCTGAATAATTGGAAATCCTCCTCACGCTAGCGTACACTGCTTTTTTTGTTTTCCTTATTAAAAAGGTGAGTTTTTTTTCTATTGATGGTTTTTCGAAAAATTTATTTTCCCTGTTTTTTATTCTGAAAATATTATCTGGATTCGCCCTGAGTTTGATATACACGTATTATTATACCGATCGCCTGACAGCCGATACCTTTAAATATTTTGATGACAGCAAAATTATTTTCGATTTATTTCGGGAGGATAAAAAACTTTTTTTGCAGTTTATGATCGGGACAAACGATTACAGCGAAATGTATATGTATTATTCGAACATCATGAATAACTGGTGGAATAAATATAATATTTACAATGAAAGCCGTTCCATTATACGGCTGAATGTTATGATGCGCTTTGTTTCGATGGGATATTACCAGGTGCATAACGTTTTTTTCAGCTTTATCTCTTTTTCAGGCTTGTTTGCACTTGCTAGATTATTTTTATACAACTTAAAAGATTTGAAAAGAGAAATGCTGCTATTTGTTTTTTTATTTCCATCTGTTTTGTTCTGGAGTTCGGGTGTGATGAAAGACGGTATTATCTTTTTTGTTGTTGGCTTTTCACTTTATTTCGTGCATAAATACTTTTCGATGACAAGGAGAAAAATATTTCATTTCCTCTGCTTTTTAACATTTTCAATTCTACTTTTTTTTACCAAACTATATGTCTTTTTTTTATTAGTTCCTTGTTTGATTGCGTTTTATTTTAGTTATAGAAATAAGGCACATACCATAAAAGCCTTTGTAATAATATTTTCAGTTTATATAGTTCTGTTGCTTTGTGCAAAATATATTTTTCCTGAAATTGATTTTTTACAGATGCTTGCTGAAAAACAAAAAGAATTTATTCAGCTTGCCAATGATCAGAAAGCGGGCAGCACCATTCAGATTAATGAATTACAACCCAATATTTGGAGTTTGTTAAAGAATATTCCGCAGGGAATTTTTAATTCATTCTTCCGCCCGCATTTTTTCGATTCACGGTCTCCGCTGATTTTGCTTTCTGCTTTCGAAAACTTTTTTATTGTTTTGATGATGATATTAGTTCTTTTTTCTATGAACTTCAGGAAGATTGTAGCCAATCCGTTATTTTGGTTTTCGGCTTTTTTTGTGGTCAGCCTGTTTGCATTAATAGGAATGATGACACCGGTACTTGGCGCATTGGTCAGGTATAAGATACAGGCACTGCCGTTTTTATTTTTTATTTTTTTTACACTTGCGGAGAAAGAAAAACTGCGTAAGCGGTTTCCGTTTATGAAAACCATCATAAAATAATTTGCAAATGGAATGGATAATAACGGTTGTTTATAGCGGGATATTTTTTTATTTTATCCTGCAGTCTTCGTATTTCCGCATTGGCGCTATTCCTCAAAAATATTTCGGAATGGTGTTTATCCTCAAGATTGTTGCGGGTATTTTTCTAGGGTACCTTTATCATAATTATTTTAACGGGGGTGATACCTTCTTGTTTTTTGACAACGCAAAAAAAATGCATGGAGTATTTGCCGAAAGCCCGGCAGATTTTTTGAAAATCGTATCCGGCTTTGATAATGACACCTCACTCGAAAAATATTACTCGCGTTTAGAAGACTGGACCAGCTATGAATTTTTTTACAGCGACAGCAGAACCGTAGTACGATTAAATGCGATATTATTATTTTTTTCTTTCGGATTTTATAACGTCCACGTTGTTTTTTTTAGTTTCTTGTCTTTAATAGGATTAAACGGATTGTTCAAAATTTTTGTACAGGCCGCTCCCGGCAAAGAAAAATCAATTTTTGCAGCCGTCTTTTTAATTCCATCCGTATTATTCTGGTCTTCGGGAATTTTGAAAGAAGGAATCCTGATGTTTGCAATTGGCATTTTCATTTATTCTCTTAATCAGTTCACCCGGAAAAAGTTCTCCTATAAATACCTTCTGTTAATTTTTATCGGCATTACATTTCTTTTATTAATAAAAGTATATGTGTTGTTTTTATTGCTTCCGGGTATAATTGCCCTGATGTGGGCAACCCATACCGAAAATAGAAATGTCTTATTAAAATTCATTTCCTGTTATTTAATTTTTTCAATCCTGGTATTTTCCTTACAATTTTTTCATGATGAATTAAATATTATAAAAATCATTTACTGGAAGCATCACAACTTCAAAACAGTTGCACAGCATTTTGGCTCAGGAAGCTACTATGAGCTGCCATTGCTGGAGCCGACATTATGGGGAATTGTAAAAAATATTCCGGCCGCTATTTTGAACGTCTTTATACAACCCGACTGGAAACATTTCAGCAACCCGTTTGCCTGGGTAGCGGCACTTGAAAATATTTTCACTCTACTTTTTATTCTCCTTTCTTTATTCTTCAGAAATAAAATCCGCGATGAACAAAAGCCGTTGTTTTATCTTTCATTGTTTTTCGTGTTGTCCTTGTATGCTTTAATCGGGCTGACAACTCCTGTAATCGGCTCTTTGGTACGATACAAAACTCCTGCATTGCCCTTTCTTTTGTTTGTCTGTATTTTGCTTTTGGATAGCACTAAAATTTTTAAAAGAAAAATTTTGTGAAGTCATTTTTGGGAATAAAGAATAATTCATGTACGTTTGAAAAAAATCTTATCAACAACCATGAATTTCTTTCGGAAAAAATCTGTTCAGCAGATTTTAAAACAAGTCGAAGCAACTGAAGGAGAGCCCGGGCATGTAGGCCTTTCAAAACATCTTGGTGTTCGCGACTTAACTGCCTTTGGAATTGCAGCCATAGTGGGCGCAGGAATTTTCAGCACGATTGGTTCTGCGAGTGCTGATGGCGGTCCCGGAGTAATTTTTCTTTTTATGTTTACTGCGCTTGCGTGCAGCTTTGCGGGTTTTGCTTACGCTGAGTTTGCTTCCATAGTTCCGGTTTCCGGCAGCGCTTATACCTACTCATATGTTGCATTTGGTGAACTGATTGCGTGGATTATCGGGTGGGCTTTGATTATGGAATATGCTGTGGGCAATGCAACAGTCGCGGTATCATGGTCGGATTATTTTACAAGCCTGCTTGATTCCGTACAAATAAAAAGTTTGGGAATAAATGGAATTCATATTCCCGAATGGGCTTCGATTGATTATGTTACTGCATCAAAAAATTTTAAAGAAGCATCTGTTGAAATGTCAAACGGTGCATTATTACAGAGCCTTCCTGTTCGTCTTCAAACTGGTTTTCTCGCATGGCAAAATGCACCCATGTTTGGAGGAATTCATCTGATTGCTGATTTACCTGCAATAGCCAGTGTGATATTTATTACCTGGCTGGTGTTTATCGGAATCAGAGAAACCCGCAATGCTGCCAATGCAATGGTAATCATTAAAGTTGTGGTGGTACTGCTGGTAATTGCCGTTGGGGTTTTCCACATTCACACCGCTAACTGGAATCCATTCATGCCAAATGGCGTTGGGGGGATTCTGAAAGGAGTGTCTGCAGTTTTTTTTGCTTACATCGGGTTTGATGCTATTTCCACAACAGCAGAAGAATGCAAGAACCCGCAGCGTGATTTACCCCGGGGTATTTTGTGGTCAATTGTAATTTGCACAATTCTTTATCTTTTGGTTTCACTTGTACTGACCGGAATGGTCAAATATGACCAGTTACGTGTAGGCGACCCGTTGGCTTATGTTTTCAATAGCATAGGCATGACATGGTTTTCATCAATAATTGCCGTCAGTGCAGTTATAGCTATGACAAGCATTCTTCTTGTTTACCAGATGGGACAACCCAGGATTTGGATGAGCATGAGCCGTGACGGATTGCTTCCAAAATCTTTTTCCAAAATCCATCCGCGTTACCGGACTCCTTCATATGCAACTATTATTGCCGGTTTTGTGGTGGTTGCGGCTACTCTTTGTATTCCAAGTGAATTGGTTCTTAATTTGTGTTCCATGGGAACCTTGTTTGCATTTGTATTGGTTTGCGCAGGCGTTTTGAAGCTGGAAGATAATCCCGATTCTCCAAAAAGCAGGTTTCGCACACCTTATATTAATTCCAAATTTATTTTTCCTGTTGCAGTTTTATTTGCTGTAGTTCTTATTATGATTTATGGAAAGGATTGGATGAACAGTATGTTTACATATGAAAGCTGGAAATCATTCAATGATAAAATCCCTATGTGGTTGTTTATGGTTCTTTGTTTGGTTATGAGCATTCTTTGCTTTAAGAAAAGTTTTTCACTGATTCCGGTACTCGGGCTTGTGTTTTGTTTTTACATGATGGCCCAGATTCCACTTTCGAGCTGGTTTGGATTTTTCCTCTGGCTGTTGATTGGATTGGTAATTTATTTTGGATTTTCCTATCGCAACAGTAAATTAAATTTGAAAACAAATTAATCTGATATGATAATTTTCATCACAGGCTCAACTTCAGGATTCGGCAAAGCAATAGCAATAAGGTTTGCGCAACACGGTTGGGATTTAATAATTAATGGAAGAAGAACCGACCGGCTGAAATTTCTTGAAGAAGAAATTAAAAAAACATATGGCGTAAAAGTTTTTTCACTTCCGTTTGATGTGCGGAATAAAAGTACTGTTGAGGAATCCATACATTCACTTCCGCACGATTGGAAAAAAATAGACGTGCTGGTTAACAATGCAGGGCTGGCAATGGGGCTTACTTTAATGCAGGACGGAAATATTGATGATTGGGAAACAATGATTGATACCAACATAAAAGGCTTATTATATGTTTCAAGGTCTGTAATGCCGCTGATGATTACAAATAAAAAAGGTCACATTATTAATCTCGGCTCCATTGCCGGAAAGGAAGCGTACATGAAAGGCAATGTGTATTGCGCTACAAAGTTTGCCGTGGATGCTCTTTCAAAATCCATGCGCATTGATTTACTGGAACACGGAATCCGTGTAACTTCCATCAGCCCAGGTGCTGCCGAAACGGAGTTCTCAATAGTCCGATTTAAAGGCGATGCTGAAAGAGCCAAAAAAGCATATATGGGTTATGAGGCGCTTAGAGCTGAAGATATAGCCGAGGTTGCTTATTTTGCCGCTACCCGACCTCCTCATGTTTGCCTGAATGATATTGTGATGACTCCGACTGCGCAAGCGAATACGGCATATATTTTTAAAAAACAATAGTTTACCTGAAGATTTTGCTTAATGGCTTAAAGATTCGGCTTAATAACTTAAACTCTCTGCTTATTAGCATAAGAAGTATTGAAAATATAAATTTGAACAATTGTTTTCTTGCTAAAACTATTCCTAATCAAAATCATTTAATTGGTTTTCGGGCTATGATAAAGAGGTTTCCGGTAATAATTATAATCATTCTGTTGTATTCATGTAGGCATAAGAAGCAAGCTGATTTACTTCTTTATAATGGCATTATTTATACCGTCAATTCCAATTTTAATGCCAGGCAGGCTATGGCGGTTAAGGATGGAAAAATAATTGATGTTGGCAGCAATGCATTGATGCACGTATATGATGCAAAAGAAAAAATTGATTTGCAGGGAAAGCCTGTTTACCCGGGATTTATTGATGCACATTCGCATTTTTATGGTTACTCAACCGGGTTGGTTAAATGCAATTTGTATGGAACAAAATCTTTTGCAGAAGTTATAGAAAAAGTAAAAATATCTGCACCAACTAATAAATTTAGCTGGATTTTAGGAAGAGGTTGGGACCAGAATGATTGGGAAGCAAAGCAATTTCCCGATAAAAAAGAATTGGATAATTTATTCCCTGATATTCCCGTTTTCCTGCAGCGTGTAGACGGGCATGCAGTTCTTGTAAATCAAAAAGCGCTTGATATAGCGGGGATAACTGCACAAACAAAAATTCCGGGTGGTGAAATTGAAACAGCCAATGGAAAATGCACCGGCATTTTAATAGACAATGCAGTTGATTCGGTTAAGAAATTTATTCCTGAATTTACCGATGATCTCATTATAGAACTATTGATGGATGGTCAAAAAAATTGTTTTGAAGTTGGGCTTACTTCAGTCTCAGATGCCGGACTTGATGTAGATACCATTCTTCGGATTGATTCACTTCAAAAATCAGGCAAACTGAAAATCCGCATCAATGCAATGATCACATATGATGAATACAATAAAAAATATTTTTTTCAAAAAGGAAAAATAAAAACCGACAAACTGAATGTATGCGCATTTAAAATTTACGCTGACGGAGCATTGGGCTCGCGTGGTGCATGTTTGCTACAGCCCTATTCCGATAAGCCAAATTATTACGGGTATTTACTGCACGATACTTCATATCTCAAAAAGACCATTCAGGAAATTTATAACAGCCCTTTTCAATTATGCACACATTGCATCGGTGATTCGGCAAATCATTTTATTCTTAAAAGTTATAGCGAAGTGCTGAAAGAAAAAAACAACAGGCGCTGGAGAATAGAACATTGTCAGGTGGTAAATGAAAAGGATTTTGACTTATTTGGAAAATATTCTGTCATTCCATCTGTACAACCCACACACGCAACTAGCGATATGTATTGGGCAGAAGAACGAATTGGTAAAGAACGGATGAAAGGAGCGTATGCATACAAACAATTGATGGGACAAAACGGGATGATTGCAAACGGAAGTGATTTTCCCGTTGAAAGTATCAACCCGCTTTTTGGTTTTTATGCTGCAGTGGTTCGCAAAGACCAGAATAATTTTCCCGATAATGGCTTTCAAACCGAAAATGCTTTAACCCGTGAAGAAGCACTAAAAGCCATGACCATTTGGACTGCGTACTCCAATTTCGAAGAATATGAAAAAGGTTCGTTGGAAAAAGGCAAATTAGCCGACTTTGTTATCCTTGAAGAGGACATTATGAAAATCGCTCCCGAAAAAATTTATTCCGTGAAAGTAAAAGCAACTTATTTAAACGGAGAAAAGGTATTTTGAATTACCTTTTTTTGAAAGTCGCAGTACAGCTTGTTACAGGACTAGTGAGATTAAAACTAACGTTTAAAGTAGTACCTGATGCATTAATTGTTCCCGTAATTGTTCCGGCTAAAAATGGCTGTGAATAAATAATATAAGTTGTTCCGCTAAGTGAAGCTTTTATACTTGCACCCGAAGAATATGCGTTAGAGATGGTAAGCGTATCATATGTATTATTGGATGAAATAACAACTGAATCAGCAGTAGCAGTGCAATTATATGATGCATCATATATTCCGTTAGCCGTAATAACTTCAATCCTTCTGGTCAGCTTATTTGAAACATTTCCTGCTTTATCTTCCACACTATAAGATATTAGATAATAACTGACGACATTAACGTTTACATTGGTGGAAACAATAATGTTTGACGTAACATCTCCGTCAATGTCATCCTGAGCTGTGCATCCTGGATCATTATATGTGGTTACTGTTTTTACAATCAGCGTATCGGGATTTTTTCCTTTCATGGTAACTACAGGTTTTGTTTCATCCTGCTTACCACAACTGCAAAGGAAGGAGATAACAACCAGAAGCATTACGGGAATATATTTTTTCATAATGTTAAATTTTGTCATTTTAACGAGGTATCCAGATAAAAGTTTATATCCATAGAGTAATCAAAAATAATAATTTCGATACGTCAAAAATACAGTTACTAACAATGCTAACAGTTCAGTAAAACGGATGATTTTACAAGGAGATTAAGAGCAATTTGTTGAAAACTTGTTAATATCAGGTTAATAACCATGAGTCATCAAACATAGCTGCCTGCCAACCATTAAAAAGGCCATTTTTAAATAAAAACAATAATTTAGCAATCCTTTTCAAATACTTAAGCACGTTAAAAATCAAGCCAGCCAATGCAGGCAACAGGAAATAAAATTAAACTTCAACGCAGCATTTTTGACGATTCATTTGATTCGGAATACAATCATTACCGGCTGTACATGCAGGTTTCGGATTCCGGTATCACGGCCTGTATATTAAAACAGGGCGAAAATAAAATTACCGCACTCGAAGATTTCAGGTTTTATTCCCAAAATCAATTCAACGAAAATTTTGAAAATGTTATTGCTGAAAGCCGGCTGTTTACTCTCAGAAATTTCAGAACAGTGAATTGCTGTGTGCTTTCCGGAAACCCATTGTTAATTCCGCAGCAGTTTTACAGCAGCGAGATTGCGAAACAGTATTTTTATTTCAACACTGTACCGTTGCCCGGGGATGAAATATTTTGCGATGATTTAGAAATACCGGGCATTAAAAACCTTTTCACTTTTCCTGGCGGCCATGTTAATTTGATTCGCAATCGCTTTAACTCTGTTACTTTTTGTCATCATTCAAGTATTTTAATTAAATCGGTATTGAGTAAGTTTACTGACAGCCACAGTAAAGAAGCGTTTATTTATCTCCGAGAAAATTCTTTCGATCTTTTAATTACCGGTAATAGAAAATTAATTTATTACAATACATTTTCGTTTCAATCATGTGAGGATTTTCTTTATTATGTTTTATTTTGCTTCGAGCAAGCGGGATTAAATAACGATACAATAGCTGTTACCATTGCGGGAGAAAAAACCCCCGATTTTTTTTCAGCCCTTAATAAATACATTCCCAATATTTCAAAAACAAAAAAAATTGCCGGCTTGATTTTTCCTTTTGCTTTTCAAAATATTCCTGAAACCGAATACTTCACACTGTTTAGTCAATCTTTGTGCGAATAATCAGCGGCATACATAAAGGAAAAATTATTCGCGCCCCGCACAACTTACCCGCACGACCAACTACTGATTTTGCCAAAACCGGGCTATTTAATATGCTCGCCCACCGCATTGATTTTAAAAAATGCAATGTGCTCGATTTATTTGCCGGTACCGGAAATATCAGTTTCGAATTTATTTCGCGTGGCGCCTATTCTGTAATCGCTGTTGATAATAATACTTCATGCATTAAATTTATAAAAAGTTTTTTTGAAGGGCTAAAAGCAGCACAAGCGACAGCTATTAAAACCGATGCGGATGAATTCATAAGAAAAAACGAAAAGCAGTTTGATATTATTTTTGCCGATCCGCCATTCGAAACCGATGATTACACCGCGCTAATTGAAGCAGTAATCAAAAAAAAAATATTGACAAACCATGGTATTTTTATTTTAGAACACCAATCAAAAAATCATTTTATTGATCATCAAAATTTTATTGAAGAAAGAAAATTTGGGAATGTTGCCTTTTCATTTTTTAAACAGGAGTAAGTTGTACGATTAACGAAACAATTTGTAAATTCGTACGCAATTCGTAATTCGCAAATGTCTATTGCTGTTTTCCCCGGATCATTTGACCCAATTACTCTTGGGCACGTAGATATAATTGAACGTGCGGTTCTGTTATTTGATAAAATAATCATTGGCATCGGGAATAATTCAACAAAGAATTACATGTTCACAGCATCAAAACGCGAAGAGTGGATAAAAAAAGTTTTCGAAAAGAATTCAAAAATAGAAGTACTCATTTATAATGGGCTAACGGTTGAATTTTGTCGGAAAGTAAATGCAAAATGCATAGTGAGAGGATTGCGCCAGTCCGGTGATTTTGAATTTGAACAATCCATTGCTCAAATGAACAAAGCATTAGCCAGCGATATAGAAACTGTTTTTATTCCTTGTCAACCCCGATTTGTGGCAGTGGCATCATCCATAGTTCGCGATATTATACAACATGGAGGTGATGCGGGGATTTTTCTTCCTGAGGCTGTGAGGGTTTAGCACTTCCCTTCCACATATAATTGCAAACTTTAAACTTTTTTATATATTTGCATAAGATTAGAAGATTTTGAGGGGACATTGTCCCCTCTTTCATTTAATATGGTTGACTTAAATTACATAAAACAGCTAATTGAGAATAAGCTTGCGGGTACGGAACAATTTCTTGTTGATGCAAAAATTTCACCTGACAAGTTAACTATTTATATTGATAAGCCAGCAGGAATTACTATTGAGGAATGCAGTGCGTTCAGCAGGTACTTAGTTAATGAACTTGAACCGCATTCCTTTCTTGAAAAGCATGAAATTGAAGTTTCGTCACCTGGTTTGGATAAACCGCTTAAGGTGTTTAATCAATATCTTCAAAAAGTAGGAAAAGTTGTTAATGTAATTACTGCTGACGGAAAATCACACAAAGGCAAACTGATTACGGCAGGCAGTGACGGTTTTGAACTGCTCGAAATCATCGAAGACAAGAAGAAGAACAAAAAAATAATAAATGAAAAAAATCTTATGCTTAGTTATAATGAAGTAAAAGAAACCAAAGTAGAAATTTCATTCTAAAAAAAATCTAAAACCTAAAATCATAAATCCAAATGGATCATTCAGTTTTAATAGAGTCGTTTTCCGAATTCAAAGAATTTAAAAACATTGATCGCGCTACCATGATGAGCATTCTTGAAGATGTTTTTCGTGGCATGTTGCGCAAAAAATACGGAACAGCCGATAACATTGATATTATTGTAAATATCGACAAAGGGGATCTTGAAATCTGGAGAAACCGTACCATTGTGGAGGATGGAATGGTCGAAGACCCTAATTTGCAAATTGCATATTCTGAGGCTGTAAAAATCGAACCTGATTTTGAAATTGGTGAAGATGTTACACAGGAAGTCAAGCTTGATGACTTTGGTAGGCGTGCAGTATTGGCAGCGCGTCAAAATCTGGTTTCACGAATTCTTGAACTTGAAAAAGACAGCATTTATAAAAAATATAAAGACCGCGCAGGCGAAATTATCACCGGTGAAATTTACCAGGTTTGGAAAAAAGAAACACTTGTTGTAGATGACGAAGGGAACGAACTGATTCTTCCAAAGAATGAACAAATTCCAACCGACTTCTTTAAAAAAGGAGATTCAGTAAGAGCTGTGATATTGCGTGTTGAAATGGTAGGTGGAACTCCACGCATTATCCTGTCGCGCACTGCGCCTATTTTCCTCGAAAGACTATTTGAACTCGAAGTACCCGAAGTATTTGATGGTCTTATTACCATTAAAAATATTGTACGTGAGCCAGGCGAAAGAGCTAAAGTTGCCGTAGAATCTTATGACGACCGGATAGATCCTGTTGGCGCATGTGTTGGTATGAAAGGATCGCGCATTCATGGCATTGTGCGTGAATTAAGAAATGAAAATATTGATGTGATTAATTTCACCAATAACCTAACCTTATATATGCAACGCGCATTAAGCCCGGCAAAAATATCGTCAATCAAGATTGATGATGAAACCAAGCGGGCTTCTGTGTTCATGAAACCCGACCAGGTATCGCTTGCAATAGGAAAAGGAGGCTATAACATTCGCCTTGCTGGTAAATTAACCGGATATGAAATTGATGTGTACCGCGATACGGATGACGAAGAAAGCGAAGATGTGGATCTGGATGAATTTAAAGACGAAATTGATGAGTGGATTCTTGAAGAATTTAAAAAGATTGGATGCGATACTGCGAAAAGCGTGCTCGAATTAAATATAGATGACCTCGTTAGCCGTACCGATCTTGAAGAAGAAACAATCAAAGAAGTAATGAAAATTCTCAAGTCAGAATTTGAATAAAGAATTATCAGTTATTCGGGATAAAGAAAAAAAACGAATAACAATTAACACAAAAAAGTTGGCTGAAGAAAAAAGTATTCGTCTAAGCAAGGCATCCAAAGATCTTAATATTGGATTGGATCATCTTGTGCAGTTTTTAGAGAAAAACGGATTTAAAGTTGAAAAAAATCCGAACACTAAAATTGTGCCCGAAGCGTATGCTCTTTTGCAAAAAGAATATCAGCAGGATAAGATAGTAAAGCAGGATGCGATAGAAATAACCAAAGAAAAATTCCGAAAAGAAAACATTGTTATTGAAGCCAAAGACCTTGCAGTGCGGTCAAAGTTGCCTGAGACAGACCAGGAAGATACGCTGACATCTGACCTGTTAAAGATTAAACAACAGGCGGCTGAAAAAACTTCGGCTGCGCCAAAAGAAAAGCCTTCACAAAAGGAAAAACCAGCGAAACCCGAAGTTATTAAAGCAAAAGCAGAAAAGATTGAATCGCCAAAAGTGCTTGGCAAAATAGACCTCGAAGAAACAAAACCGGCTAAACCGGGAAAGAAAACTAAAAAAGAAACAGAACCGACAAAAGCAAAAGGAAAGAAGAAAAAGGAAGAAGAGGAAGTAGTTGCAAAGCCGGTCTCAAAATCTAAGAGTAAAAAGAAAACAACTATTGAAGACGTTGCTGAGGAAATAAAAGAAGACATTACCGAAATAACACCGGACGTTGAGCCTGAAATTTCTGAAAAAGATACGCCTTTCCGCACTGAACGCGAAAAGCTAACAGGACCCACTATCCTCGGAAAAATAAATTTACCGGTTGATCCTCCAAAGAAAAAACCGGTTGCCTCTTCGGGAGCGTATGAAGATGACCGGGCAAAAAAGAAAAAAAGAAAACGCACTGATAAAAAAGTAAATATTACTCGCCAGTTGGCAACCGGCAAAGCACCAACCACTCAACCGGGATGGAAGAAAAAGCCCGATTTTCAACAAAGAGGCAAAGCGAGGACTACCACTTTTGAACCTACCGAAAAAGAAATACAAGATCAGATAAAAGCTACCCTGGCGCGGTTAAGCGGAACCGGGAAATCAAGGTCTTCAAAATTACGCAGGCAAAAACGTGAAGCCAGCCAGCTTGAACAGGAAGCATTGGCTGAAGTTGCTTCAAAAGAAAAAATAATTAAGGTTACCGAGTTTGTTTCTGCCAATGAGCTTTCCAAACTTCTTGGTGTACAGGTAACCGATATTATTTCGGCTTGCATGAGTTTGGGAATGTTTGTTTCCATCAATCAGCGGCTCGATGCAGAAACACTCACCGTAGTTGCGGAAGAGTTTGGATATAAAGTCGAATTTGTTTCGGTAGATGTGCAGGAAGCAATTCAGGAAAAAGAAGACAAGCCCGAAGACTTACAGCCCCGTGCACCTATTGTTACTGTTATGGGACACGTTGATCATGGTAAAACTTCCTTGCTCGATTATATCCGCAAAGCCAATGTAATTGCCGGTGAAGCCGGTGGTATTACCCAGCACATTGGCGCCTATGAAGTGACACTTGATAACGGTAAAAAAATTGCCTTCCTCGATACTCCGGGTCATGAAGCATTTACCGCCATGCGTGCCCGTGGTGCTAAAGTTACTGATGTGGCTATCATTGTGATTGCCGCTGAAGACAGCGTGATGCCACAAACAATTGAAGCAATTAATCATGCACAGGCAGCCAATGTACCTTTGGTTTTCGCAATCAATAAGGTGGATAAGCCTGAAGCAAACCCGGGAAGGATACGCGAACAACTTTCTAAAATGAATATACTTGTTGAAGACTGGGGCGGAAAATATCAGGTGCAGGAAATCTCAGCGAAGAAAGGAACCAACATTGATTTGTTGCTTGAAAAAGTTTTACTCGAAGCCGAGCTGCTTGACCTCAAAGCGAATCCTGAAAAAAATGCAGTAGGTACCATCATCGAATCATCGCTCGATAAAGGGCGCGGCTATGTAGCCACATTACTCGTGCAGGCAGGCACATTGCATTTAGGCGATGTGGTATTAGCCGGATGTTTCAGCGGAAGAGTGAAAGCCATGTTTAATGAACGTGGACATAAACTGGATACAGCAGGGCCCGCAACTCCCGCGATGATTCTCGGGTTAAGCGGGGCTCCGCAGGCAGGCGACCAGTTTCATGTAATGGATGATGAACGCGAAGCGCGCGAAATCGCCAACAAACGTTTGCAGCTTCAGCGCGAACAGGGTATCCGCACGCACAAACACATTACACTCGATGAAATCGGAAGAAGATTAGCCATTGGAAATTTTAAAGAGCTCAATGTGATTGTGAAAGGCGATGTGGATGGTTCGATTGAAGCATTAGCCGATTCTTTATTAAAATTATCTACATCCGAAATACAGGTTAATGTGCTGCACAAATCTGTTGGCGCAATTACCGAGTCGGATGTGTTGCTTGCATCAGCATCCAATGCAATTATTGTAGGGTTCCAGGTTCGACCATCCATTAATGCGCGCAAGCTGGCTGAACAGGAGCAAATTGACATTCGTCTTTACTCCATTATTTATGATGCCATAAACGAAATCAAAGCGGCAATGGAAGGAATGCTGGCACCTGAATATGAAGAAAAAATTGTTTGCAATGTGGAAGTGCGCGAAACATTTAAGATTCCCAAGGCGGGAACCATTGCCGGCTGCATGGTGCTTGACGGGAAAATTACACGCAATACCAAAATCCGCATTATTCGCGATGGTATTGTGGCGTTTACGGGGGAACTTGCTTCGCTCAGGCGGTTTAAAGATGATGTGAAAGAAGTTAACAGCGGTTACGAATGCGGATTAAACATTGCCAATTTTAATGACATTAAGGTTGGTGATATTATTGAGGGATATGAACAGGTGGCTGTTAAGCGAACTCTCGCATAAATATTTTTTTAGTATCGTTCATCAATAAATTTTTATGAGTAAAGGCAATTTCAGAATTCTCTGCTGGAACATAAACGGCATACGGGCCATCTGGAAAAAAGATTTCCCGCAATGGTTTGCAAAAGAATCGCCTGATATTTTATGCTTGCAGGAAACCAAAGCGCAGCGCGACCAGTTGGCGGATGAAATTATAAATTTTAATAATTACAAAAGTTATTTTTTCTCAGCCGAAAAAAAAGGATACTCCGGTGTGGCAATTTATTCTAAACACAAACCCCTAAAAGCAAAAGGAGGTTTAGGGATTCCGGAATTTGATTCAGAAGGAAGGGTGATTGAACTGGAGTTTGAAAAATTTATTTTGTTTAATGTTTATTTTCCTAACGGTGGGCGAGGACCCGAACGCGTTAAATACAAGCTCGATTTTTATAACGAACTTTTTAAACGCGCGCAGGATTTGCGCACAACAAAAAAAAATATTATCATTTGCGGTGACTACAACACGGCCCATAAAGAAATTGATTTAGCCCGCCCGAAAGACAACCAGACCACTTCAGGGTTTTTGCCTGAGGAGCGCGCGTGGATTGATAAAATTACGGAGATGGGATACATGGATATTTTTCGTGAGTATAATAAAGAGCCTAATCAATACACGTATTGGGACCAGATTACGCGTGCGCGCGAACGCAATGTAGGATGGAGGATTGATTATTTTTTTGTTTCGAGCGAAGCGCGCAACTTAATTACCAATGCAACTATTCATCCCCATGTAATGGGCAGCGACCACTGCCCGGTAGAACTGGAGATGATGGTGTAAAACCCTGACTATATTTTATCTTTGGCGTTTCCAACAAAGTAAAATATAGTAATGCTTTTAGCTGAATTTATTTTCTGGTTGAGCGGTGCTGCGCTTTTTCACACTTATATTTTTTATCCGTTATTGTTAAAAACTCTGGCTGCGGGTAAAAAAGGCAACCCCATGGCTTATGAACCCACCGAAAATCTTCCGGGGGTTTCCATCATCATTGCCGCTTACAACGAAGAAACAGTTATCGGTGAAAAAATAGAAAGTGTTTTTAATACTTCTTATCCGAAAGAAAAAATTGAAGTGCTGATAGGGTCCGATTGTTCGACCGATAAAACCAGCGATATTATTAAAAGCTACTGCAGCAGGTTTTCGCAAGTTGAGCTTACGGAATTAAAAACCCGTTCTGGAAAAACGGGGGTCGTTAATGCGCTGGCTGAAAAAGCAAAGCATGGAATATTGCTTTTTACCGATGCCAATGTAATTTTTGAGCCAAGCACAATTTTTGAATTAATAAAACATTTTAAAAATGATAAAACCGGGCTTGTTGATTCCAACATGATTAATAAAGGAATGCGCAGGGAAGGGATTTCGATACAGGAAAAAACATATATCGAAACCGAGGTGGGAATTAAAAATGCCGAAAGCCGATTGTGGGGTTGCATGATGGGCCCGTTTGGGGGATGCTATGCGTTGCGTAAAAGTTATTTTTCAAAGATTCCTTCCAATTATTTAGTGGACGATTTTTATTTAAATATGAGGGTGCTGGAAAAAGGTGGAAAGTGCATTAACGAAATTAATGCGCGGGTATATGAAGACGTTTCGCATAAGCTGGGTGAAGAGTTCCGGAGAAAAGTAAGGATAGCTACCGGTAATTTTCAAAACCTGTTTGCGTATGCACATTTGCTTTTAAAGTTCAATATTATTTCGTTTTGTTTTTTTTCGCATAAAGTGTTACGCTGGCTGGGCCCGGTTTTCATGATTGCTGCTTTTGTGTCGAATATTTTTTTACTACGTCAACCATTTTATATATGCGCTTTTATTTTACAGATAGTTTTTTACCTGACTCCTTTAATTGATTTTCTCCTCAAAAAAAAGGAAATTCATGTTACTATAATTCGGTTTATTACACATCTTCTTGCCATGAACCTAGCGCTGTTCGCTGGGTTGATAAAATTTTTGAAGGGTGTTAAATCGGGAGTTTGGGAACCCACGCAACGACACCAGTAAAAAACAGAAGCGGGCTCGCTTTGGTGGCGGCCCGCTTCAACCCTAACCTAAACTTAATGGAAATTATGAAAAGCCTAACCTTATTTTTTTATCGTGTAACAACCACGAGATATTTTGATTCGCTCCAGAATTTTGATGGGTCGGTAATCACCAGATCGCTTACTTTTTCGGATGCATCACGTTCCAGTTTGTATGAATCGCTGGGGTGAGTGGTTACTAATTTTGCGTCTTTGGCATTTACGGGGATGGAATTTGTTTTAGTAATGTCAACAGTGTTGAATGCCTCCTGGTTAACATTGGGTTCCATCTTTTCGGTTTTACCTATTCCAAGCAATCCGCCTGATTTTACCGTTACTTTTTTGGTGTTTAATTCCTTAGAAGAACCTACAGCAACATAAGCGGTATTAAGCCTTGTGGTTTGGTCGCTTATGATACCAGTTTTGGTTTCATTCTGAATAGTCAGATCATCTACCGAAGTTTTCAGAGTAGTTACTGAATTATTAAGAGTAGCCACCTGTTCATTCAAAGCCAGGAGGTCTTTATCTTTCTGAGCAATTTGTTCATTGAGCGAGGCAATCATTTTTTCAAATTTTCCAAGCTTAATATTCGATTTTTTCAACTTGGCGCTTAATTCGCTTAATTGCTTTTTGCTTTCGTCCATCATCAGCTTAATATCATTAATCTGTGACTTGATAACTTCTTTTGAAGTTTTAATCGCCTCAGGATTACCTGATGCATTTATTGCAATTGCATTTTCTTTTTGTGTAATTGCACCAAGATTGTCCTGGATTTCGGAAAACGAGCCTAGGAAATCATTAATGGTTTGGTCTTTTTCAAAGGCAACGGCAGCCAGCGAATCTTTTTGCTGAGTAGCCAGTGCTAATTCTTTTTCGTGCGTGTTGCAGGCAGTGAAGATAAATCCAAC
>JBIOHJ010000045.1:0-22505 GCA_044448905.1 Bacteroidia bacterium
CGAGAGCGAACTTATTCGGCAGCGTCAGCAGATTTTTTGATTTCTCCGAAAAATTTATTTCTCAAAGCTGCAAGCCGCTGCATGACAAAAGTATTTACTGATATTACGGAAGTACAAATACTCACGAGGATGAAGCCATTTATATTCATATTACTAAAAACATAATACATTGCAATAATTGCCATGTTAAGCGAAATAAGAATAATAACAGCACCAAAATGCCCGAAACCCTGCTGTAAAATCATGTGGTGAATATGATTACGATCGGGCTTATGGGTAGATTCCCCGTTTAAAATTCGTATTGTTATCACACGGATAAAATCATAAACGGGGATAAATAATACTGAAAAAATTAATGCCGGTGGAGCAGCTGCATGTTCACTGCCGGAAATATTATTTACTGATAATAAATCAATAGCGCAGGTAACAATAATAAGACCGATCACTAACGACCCGGTATCGCCCATAAAAATTTTTGCAGGATGAAAATTAAAAAACAAAAACCCGAGCAGAGCACCGGTAAGACAAAAGCAAAGCAGGGCAAAATTGTATTGCCCGTATTTAAAAAAAAGAAATCCAAATATTGCCGAACTGATAATTCCAAGGGTGGCAGCCAGCCCGTCAATGCCATCAATAAAATTATAAGCGTTTATAAACATGATAATGGCGAGAAGAGTGATGGGATATTGTATTAATAAAGGTATTTCATGGAATCCGCACACTCCATAAAGATTTGTTATGCGGATGCCGCCTGTCATTACAATTATGGAAGCAATTACCTGCATAATAAATTTTTTTTGTGGCGTAATTCCGAGCAAATCGTCAAAGAAGCCCGTAAAAAACAACAGGAAAGAAGCACCCAGGATAAATTTTAATTTCCCGAATTCATAGTCGGCTGAAAAAATAAAAAACGAAATGAATATACCTGCGAAGATTGCCAGTCCGCCCATTGACGGAGTACCTGAAGTATGATGCTTGCGTTCATCGGGTTTGTCAAGTAGCTTCCATTTTGTGCAAACTGTAATCCATAGTGGAATCAATACAGAAGTGGTAACTACTGCAATAATAAAGGGTGCAAACAGCGCAATGTTATCTGACCACATTTTATAATTATTTATTTCCTTTCAGGATATTAATTTCAACCCTGCGGTTACGTGCTTTGCCATATTCAGAAGTGTTATTCGACAATGGCATGGTTTCGCCATAGTTAATTGTCTGAATTCGGCTTGCATCAATTCCCTGGTTGATTAAGTATTGTTTAACAACATTATTTCTCATTTCAGAAAGCTGCATGTTGAACAATTCATTTCCTTCTGAGTCCGTATGGCCGGATAAAATTATGCGGCTATCGGGATACTCGTACATTATATCAATTGCATATTCAATTATGTCATAAACATCGTTAGTCTTAACTGTGGATTTTCCGGTTTCAAATTCAATGTTGTTAAACTTCTCAATGAGCTGGGCTTTGTCGAATGAATATTTGATTTCGGGGCATCCTCCCGCTTTTACAGTGCCGGGCTCCATCGGGCATTTGTCTTTCATGTCAATAATTCCATCATTATCCGAATCTGGGCAACCATTGGTAGCAATACCACCTTTAATATACGGGCATAGATCAACGTTATCGTTAATACCGTCACCATCTGTATCGACAGTTTTGTTTTCTACAACAACAGGCATTTCAACTATTGCTTTTGGTTTTTCAGTAACGACAGGTTGTTTAATTTCAGCTTTCCTCTCTTCTATAGCCGGCTGTTTTACTTCAACTGGTTTTTCTTTTACCGGTGCAGCTTCAACAACAACAACTGCAGAAACAACTTTCTCTTCAGCTGCAGGCTTAGATTCTATTTTTACAGTAATGTTTGCCTTTTGCTCTTTTGATTTTACTGTAGATGGTGTAACCACATTAATTTTTTCCTCAACTATTGGTTTGATTGTTTCTTTATCAGTAGTAACAGGTTCTGTTTTTTGTTTTTCAACTTTCGGAGCGACAACTTGAGGCTGAACTTTTGCCGGTTCAATTTTATCAGGAACCGAAATTGTTTGTTCAACAGCAGGAGTAGTAACCTTTGCAGTTTTCTGAATTTTTTCTTTTTTAGCAGGTGATTTCTTTGTGGAATTCTTCTTCGGCTCAAATGTTTCTGCTTTCTTTTTTGCTTTCGGAATATAGGAAAGCGTTATTTCAAATCCACCCGAACCATGACTCACTTCTTTTAAGGAAGAAGTGTTAATGTCGTAGCTGGTTCCTATGAACATGCGGTTTACCTGGTAACCCGCATAAGCTACAAGTGCGTCACCGCTACGGTTGAATAATCCCAGTTGAAATTTATTATTGTTGCTAAGTGTAAAGGTTGAGGTAGCACCAAAGTTGACTTCATGAAAATGATCCTGCACCATGTAAATCATGGATGGGCGAATTTCCAGGTTTTCTTTTAACATAATACCAGCGCCTAAATTGTAAGTGGATTTTACAGGCAGCTTGTTGTTGTCAACAATAAAAGTTTCGGAAGGTTTGTTTAAGTGGGCAAATGCAACCCCGATGAACGGCTTGAATTTTACATCTTCCATTCCAAATCCTTTTTGCCACATCAAACCTGCGCCTAAATCAGGACGAGTAATGGAAGTGGTGGTAAATACTTCACCAGAGTTTATTGAAGGATCGAAACCTGCATCTTCTGTAAATTGATTATCGAAAGTCATTTTTGTTGGATCGAAACTTTTGTTGTTTAATCCAACCTGTAGTGCAGCCGTTAGCTGATTGGTTTCGCCAAGGGGCTGATTAAAACTTAGAACCCCCGACATGTTCAATTGCTTTAGGCCCGCATCGCCAGTGCTGTTTTGCGTGATGTGAAAACCAAACCCAACTTTGTTTACTTTTTTGTCAATCATAAACCCCTGTGATGTATAAGGATTGGTTACACTGGCCCACTGCTTACGGTAAATTAATGTAGCCCGCATGTGCTCAATTCCGTTTCCGGCATTGGCGGGATTAACAAGCAAAGGCGTATTATAATACTGTGAAAAATGAACATCTTGCGCAACAACATTTAAACCGCTGCAAATGCAGACGATAAATGCCTGCATCCGGATATTTATCATCCGGACAGTGACCAGGAAAATAAAACGCGTAAAAATATTTTTCATTTTTTTACCTGATTACAGTTATTTGTCCTTTAAAATTTTCGGTTGCTTCGGTTTGGTAAGTAACGGCAACCTGGTAAACATAAGTTCCATTTTGCACAACATCACCCTTCATGGATCCATCCCAGCTGTTTTCTTCTGAATGATAAATCTGTTGCCCCCATTGATTGAAAATGCTCATTGAAACTGTTTTAATATTACTTCCCCTCACCCGGAAAATATCGTTAATGCCATCATTGTTCGGAGTAAATGTGGTAGGAATAAAAATGGTGTGATTATGTGCAACTATAATTGTTTTCAGTGTAGTATCTGAACAACCATGCGCATTGGTCGCAATCAGCTGAATGGTATATTCTCCTGTAGCGGTATAAATGTGAGTGGGATCTGATGATGTTGAAGTATTGTCATTCGATGTAGGATCACCAAAGTCCCAGCTGTATGTATAGCCGTTAGTAGTGGTGTTGTAGAAGAACATCTGGATTCCGCTTGAAGCAGAAGCAGGTAACGACACATCAAATGAAGCAACCGGCTTTTGATCAACAATTACATATGCAACAAAACGGGCAGGATTTACACACCCGTTGTTTCCGTGCAGCTCGATATAAAACGGAGTAGTTTGCGAAACAGGAGGAGAGCTGAATGCGCTGCCGGTATAAAGAAGGCTGCCGCCTGTGGATTGCGCGAACCAATAATAAGTAACACCCGCTTGCGGTACGGCATTAATTAAACCCGATTGACCGGGACATACCGTATCGTTAGTTGCCTGAACGGATGCCGGCATTGGCTTCAGGGTAATTGTAACAGGGCTTGATTGTGCCGAACATCCCCCGTTTACTGTAACTGTTACCGTGTATGAACCGGCATTTTTTGCATATATGGATTGTGTTATAGCACCTGTATTCCATTGAAACGAAATTCCGGCTGAGGCAGTAAGCAATGCCGAATCGCCCACACAAAGACTGATTGTGCCCGAAGGGGTAATGGTTGCCGTTGCACCCGCGACAATTGTAATATTGATAGGAGAGGAAGTTGTGGGAAGCCCGAGTGCATCAACAGCCGTGCAATAAATATTATGCACGCCAATTGAAAGCCCGGTTAATGTGATAGTGCCTGTTGCTGATGTACCCAATAAAGTTGCTCCCTGGTAAAAAGAATAGTTAGTTAAACCGGGTGGAGATGCAGTGAGCACCACATTCGCGCCAGTGCAAAAAGTATTATTTGGTGAATTTGAAGTGAGCGTTAGTATGACAGATGAAACTTCGCATACTTTACGGATGAGATGATTTTCGGGATCGGCAACAAAAAAACAATTTGTTGAATTTGAAAACGCCAATGCGGTAACCCGCCCGAAAGTTGCGATTGAAACAGGCCCGTTTGTATAGCCGGCTGTTCCTGTAATTCCGGCATAAACCGAAACCGTACCTGCGGTTGTAATTTTCCGGATTGTATAATTATCGCCATCGCCAACATAAATATTTCCCGAAGCATCCACCTCAACACCAAAGGGTGAATTGAATGATGCTGTCGAAACATTACCGTTACCGCTTCCCGGCACACCGGTTCCCGCAATGGTTGTAACCACCGCTGCGGGTGTAATCTTTCGAATCATATTATTTCCTTCATCGGCAACTATTACGTTGCTTGAATTATCGAGGCATAACCCGCGGGGATTAAAAAACCTTGCTGCCGCGCCTATTCCGTTGGTGCTGCCAAAGCTGAAAGCGGTTCCCGCAAAAGTGGTTACCATGCCGCCCTGTATTTTGCGGATTGTATGTGTTGTGTAGTCAGATACGTAAACAATGCTTCCGTCATTTGTAACGGCAATGCCTGTAGGCGAGCCAAACGAGGCAACGTTAGCCGCACCGTTAGTTGTTCCGAATGCCCCCGTGCCTGCAAATGTTGTTACCACACCTGTGGCAATAACCACTTTACGTATTTTATTGTTTGCGTAATCGGTAACATAAAGATTGCCGAGGTTATCGCATGCTATTGAAAGCGGTTCGTTGAATGTTGCTAAGGCTCCCGTTCCGTCAGTGCCACCGGCAATGCCTGAACCGGCAAGTGTGGACACAACACCGGCCACTGTGATTTTACGAATTTTGTTGTTATAACGGTCGGCTATATATACTGTTCCCGATGCATCAACACAAACTCCTGAAGGGGCGTTAAATTTGCCGGGGCTGCCTTCGGTAGAACCCGATACTCCGGCTGTTCCCGCAAATGTGCTGACATCCTGCGCAGAAGCAGTAGCAAGCAGCAAGTAGCAAGTAGCAAGAAACGCAAGAAGGTTTTTCATTATTCGGCTTATCTCTATTAAAGCCCAATCCATTAAGCTTTAATTATTGTAACACAATACAGGTTGATTTAAAATTCTTTCTTATTACGTAATTACATATGTAAGGTTACCGCGATTTTGAAGGTTTTTGAAAATAAAAGGGATGTTAATGCGGGCATGGCATGAGCCGGTTTTTTTTTGTGCTACCTGTTCGAAACTTTTGCTTGTTTTTTAATTTCAAACATTTTATTTTTAGCTCCTTCAAATCTTGTTGAGATGAGCATCTTGCCGGTTTGTACTTTATCGCTTTGGCTTTGTTATTCCACGGCATCGCTTCGCAATTGCGTGGCATCGTTCCGTAATCGGGTGGCTTCAATGAGCCATTCCGGCACAAGCCGCTTTCATTTCACCACATCATTCCCTTACCCGGTAACATCGTTCCGCCAGGGCATCACGTGACGGAGCCACAGCGGCACATGACGCTACGGCTCCACCACACCAACCCGTGACAGGTTCATGTGAACGCGTCACAGGAAGTGCTTGATTTTCAGCACTTTTTTAAAAATCAGACCTTATTTTATCAGTTTAACAATTAAAACACAAAATATCATGGCAAAAAAATATTATTTGCCCAGGCCCGAAAACGACCTGGTTAACTGGCTTAAAAATTACAAGCTCAAGTTGGCGACTCATGGCGCCACGTTAGGTTTAACGCCAGCCGAAATTACACAGCAGCAGGGCTTTTGCGATGCAATGGTTGCTGCCATTGAGCTCAACTTCCAGGCGCAGCACGATGCCCAGGAACAAACCGCAACCAAGGATGCGCTTTTATTGGCCGATTTACCGCGCATTCAGAAAAGAGTTGCCAATATGAAAACCAACGCTAATTACACTAATGCCATTGGCGAAGACCTTGGCATAATTGGCGATGAAACAACGTTTGACCAGACAAATTACAAACCCGAATTTAATGCGCAAACTTTTCCCGGTCAGGTGAAGCTCGATTTTGCGAAGAAAGGCGTACAGGGAATTAAGTTTTATTCGCGCAACAAAGGAGCACCCGTTTGGGAATTTCTTGCTCTTGATACGCGTACACCTTACGTTGATACCCGCCCGCTTGCCGACCCAACCAAACCCGAAACCCGCGAATACATGGGCGTTGGAGTTATTAATGACGAGCAGGTTGGGCAGCAAAGCGATATTGTTACCGTGGTGTTTGGAGGATAAATCCCAAACGTTAGTTTTAAAATTCCCCTTTCCGTCATTTATCAGAGAGGGGAATTTTTTTTATGACCAATGGTTGATAATTAGTGGCAAAATATTTCGCTGATGCTTATAGGATAGTTACTTTAGACAAAATTTTAAGACTGTGCAAAGGACATTACCTGTTTTAATTTTATGTTATGCAATTTGTGCTCTGAATTGTGTTGCGCAGGAAATTGAATGGCAGAAATGTTTTGGTGGAAGCTATTATGAATCAGCTTCAGAAATTGTTCAAACTTACGATGGTAATTTTGTTATCGCAGGGTCTACTGAGTCAAATGATGGTGATGTAAGCGGTCTTCACGGAATAGGAATGTGGGATTATTGGATAATTAAAGTATCAATTTCAGGTAATCTGCAATGGCAAAAATGTTTTGGGGGATCGCAAGATGACCTTGCTTATTCCATTATCCAAACTCATGATAATGGATTTGTAGTAATTGGTGGAACTGAATCTACTGACGGAGATGTAACCGGATATCATGGGGGCAACCCATATCGAGATGCATGGGTTGTAAAATTAGATTCAGTAGGAAATATCGAATGGCAAAAGTGTTTGGGCGGTACATATGATGATGTATTATCTTCTGTGATTGAAACTACGCAAAATGAATTAATATTAGCTGGATTTACTGAATCTAATGACGGAGACGTTGTCGGAAATCATGGAGGCAATGATGCATGGGTTGTAAAATTAGACAGCAACGGATACCTTATTTGGCAAAAATGTTTTGGAGGATCGAATCATGATCTTGGTATTTCAATGACCACAACAGGCAATGGCAATTATAAAATTATTGGTTGTACGCAGTCAAATGATGGAGATGTTTCAGGAATGCATGGCGTAACTGATTATTGGTTATTGGAAATGGATAGCAGTGGAAATCTTTTGTGGCAGAAATGCTATGGAGGAACGTCACCGGAGCAAGCATCTTCTATTATTCATACATCTGATAATGGGTATTTATTTGGCGGCTGGACTACATCAAATAATGGCGATGTAAGTGGATTTATTAACGATCCTGACGTGTGGCTGGTAAAAGTTGATAGTATTGGCAATATTCAATGGGAGAAATGTTTAGGGGGGGATTCTTATATTAGTAAAATATCATTGATTCAAGATTCGACTAAAGGGTATTTAATTGCAACTTATTCTAGTCAGGATACAATTTTAAACAATTTTCATGGGGGCGCTGATGATTGGATGATTTATTTAGATTCTCTTGGAAATATTCTAGGTCAAAAATGTTTTGGAGGAACTCATAATGATTTTCCGGGTTCTTTAATAAAAATAAATGAAAATAAGTTTATTCTTGTTTCCTCTTCTTCTTCCAACAATGGTGACGTTATAAATAATAATAACATTTATCCAAGCTCAAATATTTGGATGATGGGAATTACAACGGATTTCAATCAGATAAGCGGAAAATTATTTATTGATGTCAACAATAACCTGCTGCAAGAGGCGGGTGAGCCTGCTATTAGCAATAATACTGTTACAGAAATAAACTCAAGTAGATTTAATCTTTCAGGTCAAAACGGCAATTACAATGTTGCTGTATTAGATAGTGGCAATTTTACGGTTCACCCTGCACCGATAAACTATTATAATCCCGTACCTTCAACACACACCGCTTATTTCTCAAGCATCAACCAAACCGATTCGCTAAACGACTTTGCATTTCAGCCAACAGGAGTGTTTAATGATTTATGTGTTAACATAACACCAATGGGAAGATTTCGTGCAGGTTTCAATGCAAGCTACATGATAAATTATGAAAACTTAGGAACAACTACGCTAAGCCCTACCGTTATTTTCTTTCCTGATAATGATGTAACGTTTGTTTCGGCTAACCCGGTTGCAAATTCAGTAACGGTGGATTCGGTGGTTTGGAATTTTGGCCCGCTTGCCCCGTTTCAAACCGGAAGTATTTTGGTAACGGTAAATGTAAATGTTGGAACACCAATAGGAACTTTTATTAACTGTAACGTAAGAATCGAACCTATTGCGGGAGATGCAAATGCCGTATGCAATTATGCGGAATGGGGAGTTTATACTGTAGGTTCTATTGATCCCAATGCAATACTTGTTGATGAGGATACGGTTTTTACTATGCAGCTTTCCAATCCACCATATTTAGAGTACATTATTTATTTTCAAAATACGGGTAACGATACTGCATTTAATGCACGTGTGTTGAACAATCTTCCTCCTGAATTGGATGTAGCATCATTTGAGTTTGTGGCTTCATCGCATCCAATGAATATCACCTACGGTGCATATGCACGGTTAATGACTTTTACTTTTGATAATATTCTTTTACCCGACAGCAATGTAAACGAACCGGAAAGCCATGGATTTGTACGTTACCGTATAAAACCAAACACAACGCTTGTTGCCGGAGACAGCATACGGAACACAGCGTTTATTTATTTTGATTTTAATGCCCCGGTGCAAACGAATACAGCGGTGACGGAGATTGTCTCGCCCACCGGCATGAGTGAGCTTAATGTTCAAAGTTTAAAGTTTAAAGTTTACCCGAACCCGGCAAGGGACGCGGTTACAATAGAGACTTCGGGACTCGAATATGGTTTGTCCCGAGAATTCGGGATGAAGTTGTTTGATTTGTATGGTAGAGAAGTTTTTTTCAAACAGTATCAAACCATATCAAACCAACATCAAACCACAATTAATGTTTCAGGTTTTTCGAATGGAATTTACTTTTTGGAAATTAATTCCGGAGAAAGAGCTTACAGGGCGAAGTTTGTGAAGCAGTAAATTTTTTAAAAACACTTTTCCAATTTCTCATACGGTTAATACGTACAGTGCTATCTTTGGCAGGTTGGAACACCCAAAATTTTTAATGGAGAATTATTTAGAACAGTTAAATGAGTCGCAGCGGCAGGCTGTGTTGTGTACAGACGGGCCTGTAATGATTATTGCCGGAGCCGGTTCGGGTAAAACGCGCGTGCTCACATACCGTGTAGCTCACCTGATGAAGCAGGGAACGGATGCTTTTAATATTCTTGCCCTCACTTTTACTAACAAAGCAGCGCGCGAAATGAAGCAGCGCATCAGCACGCTGGCAGGCGATGACGCGCGGAATTTATGGATGGGAACTTTTCATTCGGTATTCGCGAAGATTCTTCGCTTTGAAGCGCAACGTTTGGGTTATCCGTCAAACTTTACGATTTACGATACCGATGATTCGAAAAGCCTCATCAAAACAATTGTAAAAGAAAATAATCTTGACGATAAAACGTACAAGCCATCGCTGGTGCTGTCGCGCATTTCATCGGCAAAAAACAGCCTGATGAATTATAAAGATTATGCCGAAAATACCGAGCTGGTAAATGACGACCGACTTTCAGGTAAGCCATTGCTCGGAAAAATTTTTGAGCTGTATTCGAAACGTTGCTTTAAATCGGGTGCAATGGACTTTGACGATTTGCTGTACAATACGTACATGCTGCTCAAAAATTTTCCCGATGCACTGAATAAATACCAGCATAAATTCAAATACATTTTGGTTGATGAATTCCAGGACACCAATCACCTTCAATATGTAATTGTGCGGAAAATTGCAGCGCTCAACGAAAACATTTGCGTGGTTGGCGATGACGCGCAAAGCATTTATGCTTTCCGTGGTGCCAATATTCAAAACATACTGAGCTTCGAAAAAGATTATCCCGACCTGAATATTTTCAAGCTGGAGCAAAACTACCGTTCCACAAAAAATATTGTAAACGCTGCCAACAGTGTTATCCTCAATAACCGTAACCAGTTGAGAAAAGAAGTGTGGACGGATAATGACCATGGCGATAAAATAAGAGTGCTGCGGGCTTTAAGCGATAATGAGGAAGGCAATATTGTAGCCAACTGCATTTTCGAGGATAAAATGAACAACCAGCTGCTGAATAAAGAATTTGCAATCCTGTACCGCACCAATGCGCAATCGCGTTCGTTTGAAGAAGCGCTGCGGAGATTGAATATTCCTTACCGCATTTATGGAGGACTATCGTTTTATGCACGCAAGGAAATTAAGGATATGCTCGCGTATTTTCGTTTGACTATAAATCCGAAAGACGAAGAAGCCTTGAAGCGTGTGATTAACTATCCTACTCGTGGCATCGGGCAAACCAGCATTGACAAATTAATTGTTGCGGCTGATGTGGCCGAAAAAAGCATTTGGGAAGTGATGGAAAATATTCATAACGAAAATACGGGCATTGCAACAAACACCAGCGAAAAAATTGCCGACTTTGTTTCGAAAATAAAAAGCTTTCATGTTCTGCTGAAAACGCACAATGCGTACGAGCTTGCCAGCCACATTGCCCATGCAACTGAAATTTTACGTGAACTGTATAACGATAAAACACCCGAAGGACTGAGCCACTATGAAAATATCCAGGAATTGCTCAACGGTATTAAAGAGTTTACAGAAACCGGAAATAGCCCGTTGTCAGAAGTCAGTAGCCAGTGGGAAGGAACCTCTCCCCCTTCGGGGGAGTCGGAGGGGGCCTCTCTGGACAAATTCATGCAGGATATTGCTCTGCTCACGGATGCGGAAAATAAAGAAGACGGAAGCGATGATAAAGTTTCGCTCATGACAGTTCATTCAGCAAAAGGACTCGAGTTTAAACATGTGTTTGCTGTGGGGCTTGAAGAAAATCTTTTTCCTTCGCAAATGTCAATGCTTTCACGCGCTGACCTCGAAGAGGAGCGAAGGTTATTTTATGTGGCAATGACAAGGGCCGAAAAAAAATTAACAGTTACCTATGCTGTGAGCCGCTACCGTTGGGGAACGCTTACTGGTTGCGAACCCAGCCGGTTTATTGACGAAATAAATCCTGATTTTATTGAGTTCAGCAATATTTCAAAAACAAAAGAAACCGAAACCACCTGGGGAACATTTGATGATGACTTTTCACAAAGCAGGTTGAATACAAAACGAATCCCGATCAAATCGGGACAAAAACCAAAAGGGCGCGAGAATTTTGTACCGCTTCGCAAAATTCAAAAAACATCAGTGCCGCAACAGGATAATGGTTTTGTTGCTGACGATCCGTCACGAATTGTGGTGGGTATGGAAGTGCAGCACCAGAAATTCGGCACTGGAAAAGTTATTAATCTCGAAGGAAATTTTCCCGACAATAAAGCAACTGTTTTTTTCCAGGGACACGGCAATAAGCAATTGCTGCTCAAATATGCGAAGCTGAAGATTGTGGGGTGATGAAAATTCTACCTACCTTTGAATCATTAACAAAACTACATGGAATACAACACTGAACGCAACCATCTTACTATTCCCGAATACGGAAGGAATATTCAGAAGATGATTGAGCATACCTGCAAGATTACGGATAGGGAAGAACGCAACAAAGCCGCACAAACAATTGTGGCGGTAATGGGAACTTTAAATCCTCACTTGCGTGACATTACCGATTTTAAACATAAGCTCTGGGACCATTTATTTATCATTTCCGATTTTAAACTTGATGTGGATTCGCCATACCCGATGCCATCGGCACAGACATTTAAAGTAAAGCCTAAAAAAGTTCCGTACCCGAAGACTGACATAAAGTATAAGTATTACGGAAAAACTATGGAACTAATGGTACACCAGATTGGCAAAATGGAAGAAGGACCGGGAAAAGAACAGTTGATTCAAACTATTGCCAATTTTATGAAGCTTCAATACCTGAGCTGGAACAGGGATACGGTTGATGATACTGTGATTTTTGAACACCTTAAGGAACTTTCCAAAAACGGAATTGAAGTTAAAGATTCGCTTAAGCTCCAGGAGACTTTTGCCTTCACAACAAAAAATGCCGGCTTATCACGTTCGCAGAAAAAAACGCAGAAGAAAAGAAAAGGCGGGAGGAGATAAGCAAAGTTTAAAGTTTGCAGTTATTAGTTAATTTTTGTTAGTTATTTTTTCATCCGATTTATTTTTCATACCCACTCTTAATTTAGCTTCGCAATAATTTCTTTCCTTTTTCAATCATTCGTCAGATTCGTATTCGTTGATGTCAAACAGTTTTGAAATAAGAGGTCCCGTTAAGCTCAAAGGTGAAATTATTCCGCAGGGAGCAAAAAATGAAGCACTGCAGATAATCAGCGCTGTTCTGCTTACTGCAGATAAAATTACCATCAGCAACATTCCAGATATACGCGATGTAAATAAGCTGATTGAACTTTTGCAGAACATGGGAGTAAAAGTCGCAAAAGTTTCGGATGATACCTACGAATTTCAGTCTGACAATGTCAACCTCGATTATCTCGAAACTCCCGAATTTGCAAAACAGGCCGCTGCTTTACGCGGTTCTATTATGATTGTGGGCCCGATGCTTTCACGATTTGGCAAAGCATGCATTCCGCGCCCAGGCGGTGATAAAATTGGCAGAAGAAGATTAGATACGCACTTCATCGGGTTTCAGAATCTCGGTGCGAAATTCGATTTCGATTCGCAGGATAATTTTTATAAAGTAGAAGCAAAAAACCTGAAGGGCGCATTCATGTTGCTGGATGAAGCTTCTGTTACCGGAACTGCAAACATTATTATGGCAGCAGTTCTTGCTTCGGGAACTACACATATTTACAATGCAGCATGTGAACCTTACATTCAGCAGTTGTGCAAAATGCTCAATAGCATGGGAGCAAAAATTTCGGGCATCAGTTCTAACCTGCTTACCATTGAAGGCGTTTCGAAGCTGAAAGGATGTACGCACCGTTTGCTTCCCGATATGATTGAGATTGGCAGTTTCATCGGACTGGCTGCAATGACGCAATCTGAAATCACAATTAAAGATACCGGGTATGAACATTTGGGAGTTATTCCCGATGTATTTCACCGGCTCGGAATAAAATTTGAAAAACGCGGTGATGATATTTTTATTCCCGAACAGGAGCATTACGAGATTGACACTTTTATTGACGGCTCTATACTTACCATTGCCGATGCCATCTGGCCCGGCTTCACTCCCGATTTATTAAGTGTTGCTCTTGTTACAGCAACACAAGCTAACGGCACCGTGCTTATCCATCAGAAAATGTTCGAGAGCCGTTTGTTTTTCGTTGATAAATTAATTGACATGGGGGCGCAAATTATTTTATGCGATCCGCATCGTGCCACTGTTATCGGGTTAAATCGCAAAAATTTTTTGAAAGGAATTCAAATGACTTCGCCTGACATCCGGGCAGGTGTCGCGCTTTTAATTGCCGCTCTTTCCGCAAAAGGAAAAAGCACCATCCACAACATTGAGCAGATTGATCGCGGTTACCAGCGTATTGACCAACGCCTGAATGCGCTCGGAGCGAATATTAAGAGGGTCTGAAGCTCTCTGTCCGCTCACTCATTTTACCAACCGCTAAGTAATTACTACTAACCGCTCATTTCCATATAAACTCACATTAATGCTGATATATATTTACATCATCAAATTAAATGAAGCCCGTAAGCTTCATCCCAAATAAAAAGAAACCCGTAAGTTTCTTCCCCGCCAAAACCGAGCCCGTAAGCCCGGTGGTACAGAGAAAAAAGCAGAACCCGTAAGTTCTCAAAGCATACAAAGCCGGACCCGTAAGTCCGGCTTTTCTGTTTTTAATCTGTTACGTTTTCAAAGCACTATGAACCAGGTTTTGAATTATGGGAATATTGTTATTACATTTGTCTTTACTAATCCCCTAACAAAACAGACATCATGAAAATTCTGCTTGTTGAAGACGAACCTTTTATGCTCGAAGCCATTTCAAGTGTGATTGAAAATACCGGCAGCCAGGTCATAAAAGCTGATAATGTAAATGAAGCAAAGAAACTTTTAGATACCGATATATTCGGACTGGTAATTACCGATTTGTATTTACCCGAACCTGATGGTTTTGCGTTTGTGAATTACATCAAAGAAAATCCGAAAACAAAAAGCATCCCAGTAGTTGTGGTTACCGGTATGGTTGAGCACAAAGAAACCCTGTCAAAAAAAGTCCCTGCCGATGCATGGATTAGCAAGCCCTTCTCACTCGACCAGCTTTTAGTGCCTCTGAAAAAATATCTTGAAATTACAGTTTAGGAATAATCAATTCGTTATTTTTCCTTACCCCCAACACAGAACTCCGGACTCCGGGCTCATTCGTACATCACATCACCTGATCCCACACTGCTTACTGAAGCAGTAATCCCTTTCTTCAAAATCACATCGCCTGATCCTGCAGAGGATACCTTAGCGGAGGTGCATGCAAGTTCCTTTGCATTCACATCGCCAGAACCTGCCATGCTCAGGCTGAATTCATCAGCAGTTCCTTTCAATAAGTAATCTCCTGAACCCGCAGTGCTGATTTTTAATTTTTTGATTGCAAATGTCAAATCAAAATCTCCACTTCCACCGTGAGATATTGAAAAATCGTCACCTGTGATTTTTGAAATGGATTTTACATCACCCGAGCCTCCCGAACTGATTGCGTTTAATTTGCTGCAACTTATGTGAACAATCATCTTTGTTGAGCTTACACTGTATTTTTCTTTTACATGGATATTCAATTCACCATCTTTCACTTCAGTAACAATTAAATCCTGTATGTTTTCGTCTGTTTCAACTGTGGCGGATTCTTTTCCGTTTTGGTCAATGATGATGTCAATGCTTCCTCCAATATTAATTTTGTCGAATGAAGCAAGTGTTCTGTCTTTGGAAACAATTTTTCCGTTTCCTTTTACTTTTTCTTCGTCACATTTTGCGAAGAGGTTGCTAACAGTTAATGCGGTGAGGCAAACTAGAATAAGAATTTTTTTCATGATAATTTAGAGGTTTTTAAAGTTAGAATTTGATTCTTTTGAGTATGACGTATCATCAAAACGAAAAGTTACAGGCTTAAAATTAAAGATTATCAGAGTTCCAAATCTTGATGCGTAAGCTATTTCCTTATTATCGCTCCAAGCTTGCTTTCAAAAACTTTCATTAGCCGTTCCATTACTCCGTCAATCTGCTTGTCCTGCAATGTTTTTTCATCATCACGCAAACTAAAGCTGATGGCATAAGAAATTTTGCCGGCTTCAATTTTTTCATCCTGGTACACGTCAAAAAGATTTACATCACGCAAAAGTTTCCTTTCGGTATCATAAGCAAGATTTTCAATGTCAGTATATTTTACTTCTTTGCTTATGAGCATTGAAATATCACGCCTCACTTCTGGAAATTTTGGCGCTTCGGATATTTTATGTTGTGATGATTTTACCCGATTCTTCAATTCCTCAATGGCAATTACAGCATAAAAAACATTTCCATCAATATCAAACGGTTTTATTATGGATGATTTTAAAACTCCGTAGTTCGCAATTTTATTTTTACCGACTGTTATTCCAATGAAGTCATCAAACAAGCTATTTTCCAGAACATGATACTCAATTTCATTTTTATTAATTCCGGAATGAATGAATAAGTTATTCACCAGCGACTTCATAAAATAAATGCTGTATTCGCCCGGCTGTTGCTTAATCCAGCTTTCGTGATGGCGATTGCCGGTAACAAATATTGCCAGGTGTTCTTCTTCATTAAATCCGTTTTCTGTTTTGAAATATATTTTTCCGAATTCAAAAAATCTCAAATCAGGATGCTGGCGGTTACTGTTGTACTGAATACTTTGAAGCCCGGAAAAAATCATTGTCTGCCGGAGAACACTCAAATCACCACTAAGCGGGTTTAAAATTTTTACAGCTGTATCCTTTTTGTTTAATAACTCCGAATATGATTCTTTGCTCAGTGAATTGTTGAACATTTCATAAAATCCGTTGGCAATCAGGAATTGTGAAACAGAATTTACCAGCTTTTCTTTTGAATCATCTTCGTGCAATGGCAAAGGCATATTCATTTTAGCAGGAAGCGGAACCTTGTTGTACCCATAAATACGCATGATTTCTTCCACCACATCAGATTCGCGTTTAACATCCACTTTATAATTAGGAATTAATAATTCAAGCTCTTCATTTGTTTCCTTCTTAATTATTATTCCCAGGTTGTTCAATATATTTTTAATGATTGCTGTTTCAATTTCCATTCCCATTAGTTTAGCAGCGCTTTTGAAATTGTAATTCACTTTTGCTTGCTGAACCGGGTTAGGGTAAACATCAATTATTTCAGAAGAAGTTTTTCCGCCACAGATTTCACGGATTAACGCAGAAGCACGTTTCAAGGCGTAAACGGTAGCATCAGGGTCAGTTCCTCTTTCGAAACGAAACGATGCATCGGTTTTCAATCCATGATGCTTTGAAGTTTTTCTGATTGAAGCAGGATTGAAGCAGGCACTTTCAATAAAAATATTTTTTGTTGCAGAGGTCACTCCTGAATTCATTCCTCCGAAAACTCCCGCAATACACATTCCTTTTTCCGCATCGCAAATCATCAGTTCCTGCCCGGTCAATTCATGCTCCTTTTCATCCAGCGTTTTGAATTTTGTTTTAGCCGGAAGATTTTTTACTACTACTTTTTTTCCTGCAATTTTATCCGCATCAAATATGTGTAATGGTTGCCCCGTTTCAAACAAAACAAAATTTGAAATATCAACGATGTTATTAATCGGCTTCAGCCCGATTGATTTCAAACGGCTCTTTAGCCAATCAGGCGAATCTTTCACTTCTATTCCGGTCATGCTGATGCCTGAATAACGGATGCAGTCTTTTGTGTTTTCAACAGCAACTTCAGTTTTCAAATCATGATTATCAATTTTAAACTTCTCAATCGCTGGAACAACCAACTCGTATTTCTTGATACTTGCATTCAAAACTGCCACCAAGTCGCGTGCAACACCAATATGCGAAGCTGCATCAGCACGATTAGGAGTCAGGCCGATTTCAAAAACAAAATCTTCTTCGACTTTAAAATATTCGGCAGCAGGTGTTCCGACCTTTGCATTTTTATCAAGAACAATAATTCCTTCATGGCTGGTACCTAAACCAATTTCATCTTCGGCACAAATCATTCCTTCGGAAAGCTCACCACGTATTTTTGACTTTTTTATTTCGAACGGCTCACCTGATGTTGGAAATAGCATTGTACCCACCAAAGCTATTATTACTTTTTGCCCTGTTTCCACATTCGGTGCACCGCAAACAATATTCAACAGCTCATTGTTGCCAACATTCACTTTTGTTAAAACTAATTTATCGGCATTGGGATGTTTTTGTTTTTCCAGAACCTCTCCAATTACCAAACCTTTTAATCCTCCTTTAACAGTTTCAAATTTTTCGAGCGATTCAACTTCAAGCCCGCAATTGGTTAAAAGATCAGCTACTTCCTTCGGGGGAAGATTAATATCAATATAATTCCTGAGCCAGTTGTATGAAATTTTCATTGACGGCAAAAATAAGAAAATAGGATTGCGAAAGAAAAATCCCTTTTTACCAAAAGAAAAAAGCTAAATAGGGATGTTATACAATCTTCTTCTTCATTGCTACCAGAATAGCTTCCGAAACGGAATGTACTTGCAGCTTTTTGTAAATATTTTTAATGTGATGACGTACTGTGTCGTGACTGATGAAAAGAGCATCGGCAACCATCTTATAACTTTTACCTTTACACAATTGTTCGAGGACTTCGCGTTCACGATCGGTTAGCGAAGTAGCTTCAAATCCTTTGAATGAGCCCACCACCATTCGGGCAATGCGTGCACTCATAGGCGCTCCGCCTTTTTTCACTTCGCGAATGGCATCCAGAATTTCTTCGGTAGAAGCATTTTTAGTAATGTAACCACATGCCCCTGCACACAACGAATCAAATACAGTTTTATCATCGGCAAAAACAGTCAGCATAATTACATCCAGTTCCGGTAAAACTGTTTTCATTCGTCTCAGGCATTCAATGCCGCTCATGCCGGGCAGGTTGATGTCCATTAATGCCACTTCGGGTTTTAGTTCCGGAATTTTTTTTGCCGCGCTTTCTGCATCGGCAAACATGCCAAGGCAATTAAATTCGTCTTTATGTTCATTAAAAATTATTCGTAACCCTTCGCGAAGGTCATTATTGTCTTCAACTAATACGACTGATGTCATGGATATGATAATTATTGAGGGTTAATTTAAATTCAGTTTTAATTCAAAGACAGTACCGGTGCCGTTAGAGCGCAGATTAATATCAGCATGAATTAATTCGGCTCTGCGATTTACATTTTTTATTCCATTGCCATTCATGCTTCCGTTACCAGTATCAAAACCTTTTCCGTTATCTCCAAACCGCAATGTAAGTGAACCATTATTTTTCTCAAGATCAAGAAATGTTGAATGCGGAGAAGCGTGTTTGAGACTGTTGTGCATTACTTCTTTAAAGATAAGCAGGATGTGGCGTTTGTAAGACAATGGCAGATCATAATTTTTCAGCTCATCATTTACTCCATTAGCATTAAATTCAATTCCTGTGTGGTCAAATAATTCTTCACCAAAATTTTTAAGTTGTGCATACATGTGATACAACGAATCTTTTTCGGGATCCATTGCCCACAGCAAATCTTTCATTGTAAGGTAAAGGTTGCCGGAGGTTTCAATAATTTTATCGAGATACGATCGCAATTCAATCTGTTCAGGTTTAATTTTCTTCTTCAGGATTTCGCTGAACCATGAAATGGTAGTGAGCTTATGTCCCAGTTCGTCATGAAAATCTGCCGCGGTTTCTTTTCGGATTCGTTCCACTTCTTTAACCTGCGCAAGCTTGAGTTGTAAACGATAAATATGAAGCAACCATAAAACAATTACTATAAATGCAAGCAAAGAAAAATAAAACCAGATAGTTTGATAAAACGGAGGCTTAATAATAACGGTAAGCGAATCGCCTTGCCGGGAAAAATACCCGTCATTATTGGAGCCGATTACTTTTAACACATATTTGCCGGGCGGGAGTTGAGAAAAATTAACCTGGTGTGAGTTTCCGCAATAGGTCCAGTCTTGCTGGAAACCCTCCAGCTTGTATGCATACTGGTTTTTTACGGGATCGTGATAATGCAAAGCGATAAAATCAACCGTAAAAGAATTTTCGAAGTATTTTAAAGTGATGCTTTTATTTCCCGATTCGTCAACAGAAATATTTTTTTCTTTTCCCGGAATTACAAAATCAGTAATTAATACTTTAGGCGCAACTGTATCTGACTTAATCCGGGAAGGGTAAAAACTTGTATAGCCCTGGATGCCTCCAAAGAATATTTCACCATCAGCAGCTCTTGAAAAAGCATACCCGTTAAATTCATTGCTCTGCAGACCATCATTAATATCGAAATTCAAAGTTGCATTTCCTCCCGGTGACGGATCGAACCGGGTAAGCCCACCGTTTGTGCTTAACCACAAATGCCCCGAATCTTTATCTTCAACCGTGCCATAAACCGTGTTGTTTTTAATTTTATTTTCAGTCGAGTAATTTGTGAATTTTATTTTGCCTTCAATAACATGCGCTTTTGTTAATCCGTTTGAAGTGGAAAGCCAGATATTCCCTTTTATATCTTCCATCATGCTTTGAATATTCTGGCTGCGCAGTGTATTGGTATCATCAAGATTATGATAATACGTTTCATATTTTGTCCAGTTAAATTCACTTCCATTATGCTCCCTGAAAACCATCAATCCCATCATTGTACCAATCCAGCAATTGTTTAGCCTGTCAATTAAAACGGACGTAATTGAATTTCCTTTTTTATTTCCAATAATGGAATCTGCGAACAAAGTAAATTTTTCGAAAGTATCTTTTTGCTTATTATATTTAAAAACATCTGTCCGATAAATAAGGAAAAGATTATTATTGTTATCGAGATATACCGACCGGATAAACTTTTTTTCATGTTCTTTATCCGCAGGATAAAGTTTAAATGAAGGATGCGGTGATTTAGCATTTTCAATCCTGTGAATTCCCATTTCAGTTGACACCCAAATTGTACCTGAGTTATCTTCCACTACTGAGCTGATATAATTTCCAACTGGTCCGGTTAAATTTTTACCCGACAAAAACACATCATACTGTCCGGCAGATTTGTTTTGTCTTATCAGGCCATTTTGAGTGCCTATCCAGATTAAACTGTTTTTATCTTTAATTACAGAAGTAACCACGGGTGAAGGAATTCCATTTTCTTCAAGATGATCAGAATAGAAATTTTTAAGTATCGGAACAAGCTTGTAGCTGCCCCCGGCAAAAGTTCCAATCCACATCATTCCCGGATTGATCTTATCTTCAGCAATTGAAAAAATTTCGCTCGTCAGGCGTTCATTTCCCAAATTAATTTTTTCGAGATCAGAAGGATTAACATCTTTATTTAAATACTGATGGCTTAATTTATAAAGGCCTCCGCCAGCAGTACCAATCCATAAATTTCCATTTACATCGGTTTTCAGGTGGCCGATAAATCCGCTGTTCAATTTTTTTCTCCACAAATCATCTTTCTTAAACAAATCAATAATTTTTAATTCAGATGAAATATAGTTGAGTCCATTGGCGGTTGCAATCCAAAAGATTCCCTGGCTATCTTGTGTGATATCTCTGACATCATAATCTGAAAGCCCCGAATTATTTTCAGTAGAAAAATATTCTATTTTTGAAACCGTATCGTTGCGGAAAGAAATATTATACAATCCGTTCCGGGTGCAAACCCACAGATTATTTGTTATGGTTGAATAAAAGCTGTTAATGAAAGGCTCGCCTTCACCCGCTCCTGTTGCAGCAAGCTTGTAATTTTTGAAAGTAATATTTGCAGTAGCCGGATCATTACCATTTATGATTGTCCTGCAAAACCCTTTCGAAGTACCCACCCAGATATTTCCATCAAAGTCCTCATAAATTTTGGTGATATTATCATGACTAAATGAACTTTCACCACCTGCAAAAAAATGCCGGAACTTTTTTTTCTCCGGGATAAAAAGATTAAGCCCATGATTTTGTGTTCCTACCCAAAGCCACCCATTATTATCAACCAGCAATGAAGTAATGAAATTTGTGGTAAGCGTTGTAGTGTCAAATGGATCATCCCGGTAGATTTTAAATTGCAAACCATCGTACCTGCACAAACCATCCTGCGTTGCCATCCATAAAAAACCCTGCTTATCCTGCACAATGCTGTACACCGAACTTTGTGCAAGTCCTTGTGAAAGCGAAATGTTTACCGGTTTGTAAGTTTGTGCATCGGCATATTGAAATGAAACAAAACAGTAAACAGTAAACAGTAAACAGTAAACAGTAAAACCGGTTATATGTTTTTTGATTGGCATTAACATTTCAATACAAACTTACTTGATTTCACTCTGAAAAGTTATGCAAAGTTATAACATATTAATGTGGGAGGAATATCGGTTACTCGGCATTTTTGAAAATTTATTTGACATGGTTAGCTCACTCTTGCCCAATCTTTCTTATCCTTTTGCAAGGCATGCATCTGTTCGTATATGCACACATGTTGTGGTAAAGAAAGGTGCGGATCATTTTCTAAAATGCGAAAGGCAGCCTTACGGGCAAGAGTAAGAATGGCGGCATCTTTCGCAAGGTCGGCAATTTTCAAATCTAAAATACCGCTTTGCACGGTTCCTTGTATATCTCCCGGTCCGCGAAGCTTTAAATCGGTTTCAGCAATTTCAAACCCATCATTTGTAGTGACCATTGTTTGCATGCGAAGCTTTGCTTCACGGCTTAATTTATTTCCTGTCATTAAAATACAATAAGATTGCTCGGCACCTCTGCCTACTCTTCCACGTAACTGGTGCAACTGCGATAATCCAAAACGTTCGGCACTTTCAATCACCATTACGCTGGCATTAGGAACATCAACACCCACTTCAATAACCGTTGTGGCAACCATAATGTTTGTTTTTCC
>JBIOHJ010000046.1:0-22398 GCA_044448905.1 Bacteroidia bacterium
ATTCGAAACCATGTGTAATGCAAGCCAGGGGGTTTCGAATATTGCCGCCCCGCAAAACATAAGCTACTCCCAGTCCGGAATGCAATACATGAATTTTAATTTAGACAGTAATGATGTTACAACTTATTATACCGATAGTATATATATAGGAGTGGCTCCCGATGTAAATTTTACAAACGATTCGGCTTGCGTGGGGCAGCCTGTTGCATTTACCAATCTCACCACCATTTCGCAGGGAAATATTGTAAACCAGTTATGGGATTTTGGAGATACAAATACCGATACTTCACTAAATCCGGTTCATACGTATTCTGCAGCCGTTACGTACACAGTTACATTAACCGTACTTGGTAGTTCTGGTTGTGCCGGTTCATATAGTGTTAACCTTACGGTTCACGATTTACCCGTAGCCGGTTTTACATTTCCTAATGATCAATGCGCAAATACACCTGTTCCGTTTACTGATATTTCTTCGGCCCCTTCGGGAGAATCTATTATAGGATGGGAATGGAATTTCGGAGATTCAACACCTGTTGAAATTATTCAAAACCCGACTCATGCTTTTGATTCAGTGGGAACATATACTGTACAATTGATTGCTTTTGCAAGTTCAGGATGTGCGGATACTATTACACATACCATTAATATACTAGCCAACCCGGTTGCAGGTTTTACTGTTTCAAATACCTGTGTGGGCGATTTAACACAGTTTACTAACACTACAGATTCAGCCGGTGCCGGAAATATTAATTACAATTGGAATTTTGGAGATTCATTTACTGATACAAACCCGAACCCTACGCATACTTATTCAGGCGGTCCGGCAAATTATAATGTACAACTTATTGCTAATGCGGCAAACGGATGTAAAGACACGTTAGAAATTAACATTCATATTAGTTCAAAAGCAAATCCGGGTTTTGTAAACGCACCTGATACAGCATGTATCGGAAACATGATACAGTTTACCGATACCTCGACAATTGCTGCCGGTGATTCCATCATAATCCGCAACTGGGATTTTGGAGATTCAACATCCGATACCGGCACGACAGTTACGCATGTATATACAAGTTTCGGAACTTTTACTGTTACCCTAACTGTAACTTCTGAAACTGCCTGTGATACTTCCATCTCAAAAACAATTACTGTTCTTGAAAGCCCTACTGCTCAATTTAATTTCGCAAATGTTTGCTTGGGCTTCCCTATGAGTTTTGCCAATAACTCAATTACACCGGGTGGTTCCACTATTGACAGTATCTTATGGGATTTCGGAGATGGGAATTTCGACACGGGTCAATCTGTCCAAAATCTTTATACTGCAGCTGGATTTTATGATGTAATTTTAAGGGTGGTAAATAATTTTGGCTGTTCCGATACCAATTTGCAAGTTGTGCAGGTGTATGAAAGGCCATTTGCAACATTCAGCACTTCATTAGCATGCTCAGGCGATACAGTACATTTTACTAATGGCAGCTTTATTCAAAACGATACGATCACTTCATATCAATGGGACTTCGATGACGGTTCACTCCTGTCTTTCGACCAACATCCCGATCATGTGTACGATTCTTCGGGTACCTACTCTGTTACACTTACTGTGACTTCATCTCATGGTTGCATAAAAGATACTACCATTGATGTTGTTGTACAACAATCTCCCCAATTTAATTTCAGCGCATCATTAACATGTCTTGGAGATAATACTCTTTTTACATATTTACCCCTGCAAAACCCTGATCCCGGTCTTACCTGGTTATGGAGTTTTGGAGATGGTAATTCTTCTCCACAGGTAAACCCGTCCCATCCTTATAGTTTACCGGGTACGTATACGGTTATACTGACAGTTACAGGCAATAATACTTGCCAGGGAAGTATTTCAAATACTGTAACCATTCATGAAAACCCTGTTGCCGGGATTACAGCAAACCAACTTCCCTGTATTGGAAGCAACACTGTTTTTACGGATAACAGTACAATATCTTCTCCTGATTTTATCGCTCAATGGATATGGAATTTTGGTGATGGATCTCCCCTGGATAATAATCAAAATACGAATCATATTTATACCAATGTCGCTACTGATACAGTAACCCTTATTGTAACAAGCAATGCCGGATGTTCTGACACGACAACTAAAATCATAGATGTTCAACCACTCCCTCTTGTAAGTTATACACCTGATCATACTTTTGGCTCTCCGCCTTTTACGGTTCAATTTGTTAATACAACTACCGGAGCCACTACATACAATTGGACATTCGGGGATGGAAGTAGTTTCTTTGGAATGTCTCCTTCACATACTTACACCGACACGGGATTTTATAACGTTACATTAACCGCAACCAGTGTTTTCGGCTGTACCGATTCAATACTGGGCGATGTAATTGTATTGATACCATACCTTGATTTAGGAATAAAAAATATTCACGCCACCGTGCAGAACGATTTGCTGGCTATTTCAGCCGATCTTGCCAACTTCGGAAATATCAGAATTAATAATTTCCAAATATCAACACATACTGAAACCGGTAGTATGATTAATGAACAATGGTCTTCAGCCATAGGATTAAAAGCCGGAGAAATCATGACATATAATTTTATTGCGCGTTATGAAATTGATTCGGCATTCAGCCTGCCCTCATTTTTCTGCGTGGATATTTCAGAAATTAACGGTGGCAAAGATTCTGTTGAAAACAACAACCACAAATGCGCGGCCATTGAAACCGTATTTGAACTTTTTGATATTCATCCCAATCCTTCAGGCAGCGAGATTGCTTTTGGAATAAATGTTCCTGAAGATGGCGAAGTCATCGTAAGTTATTATGATGCATTAGGGCAGATCGTAAAAAAAGAAATGGTAATTCCGGTGACAAAAGGGCATAACGAAATTACAGATTCTGTGAGGAATTTTGCAAACGGTTTTTATATGTGCATGGTAAAATTCCGTGACCAGGTGCTTTCCAAAAAACTGATGAAGAATAAATAACCGGTTCCATTTTATCGGGAAATTATTTTTTTGTTTCTTTGTTTTTCAACCGTTGCTGTTTTATTTTCCGGAATATAATCCGTTGTAAACTTTAACCCTCAAGAAATGGGCAAATCAGTACTTATTACAGGCGGAGCCGGGTTTGTTGGTTCTAATTTATGCATCCGGTTTAAAAAACAACACCCCGATTTTGAAATTTTTGCTTTTGATAATTTAAAAAGGCGCGGGTCCGAATTAAATTTATTGAGGTTGAAAGAAAGTAATATTAATTTTATTCATGGCGATATACGAAACAGGGAAGACCTCAGCATGTTTGAAGATATTGATCTAATTATTGATGCCTGTGCCGATCCTTCTGTGCTTTCAGGAATAAACTCCCCGGTTTACCCCCTTATGAATGTTAATCTTATGGGAACCGTAAATTGCCTTGAACTTGCCTGTAAAAATAATGCAGCTTTTATTTTTCTATCTACAAGCCGGGTATATCCGTATAAAACTTTAGACAGTTGTGAATTCACTGAAACAGATACACGTTATGCCTGGAATAATAAGCAGCATATAGCCGGAATAAGTGCTAAAGGTGTAACTGAAATTTTTCCGCTTGCCGGGAGCCGATCTTTCTATGGCGCAGGTAAATTAGCCTCTGAACTGATTATTGAAGAATATAATGAGTACAGGAAATTGAAAACAATAATTAATCGTTGTGGAATAATCAGCGGTCCATGGCAAATGGCAAAAAGCGATCAGGGCGTACTGGCGCTTTGGGTTGCCAGGCACTATTTCAAAAACTCTTTAAATTATATTGGTTATGGAGGAACCGGAAAACAAACACGTGATGTATTGCATATAGAAGATTTATTTGATTTGCTGAATTACCAGGTAGAGCATCTGGGTGAATTGAACGGACAAACCTTTAATGCCGGAGGAGGAAACGAAGTAAGTTTTTCATTATTGGAACTTACCCAGTTATGTGAAGGAGTTACAGGTAATAAAATAAAAATTTCAAAAATTGAAGAAAAACGTGATGCCGATATTCGAATTTACATAACCGATAATTCAAAAATAAATAAAGCAACAGGCTGGAAACCCGCATGCAATATGGAAAAAATAGTCAGCGATACTTTTCACTGGCTTCATGAAAACGAGAAAAGTTTAAAGCAAATATTAATTGATTAATTTTTGTTATGAAAATAGCCTTAATCACAGGTTCAAGCGGACTGATTGGCGGAGAATCAGTGGAGTTTTTTACCAATAAGTTCGATATCATAATTGGTGTAGATAATAATATGCGCTCTTATTTTTTTGGACCGGATGGTTCTACCGAATGGAATAAAAACCGGCTACTACAAAAAATTTCAAACCTCGATCATAACGATATTGATATCCGTGATTATGCTATCCTCGAAAAAATATTTACAAAATATGGCAGCGATATAAAACTTATTATTCATGCAGCAGCACAACCGAGCCACGATTGGGCAGCCAAAGAGCCTCTTACCGATTTCGGTGTAAATGCTACCGGAACGTTGAACCTGCTCGAACTGTGCAGGAAATATTGTTCAAACGCTGTTTTTATATTCACTTCCACCAATAAAGTATATGGTGACAATCCCAATTTTCTCCCCCTGACAGAGCTTGAAGACCGATGGGAAATAGATGAAAAGCATCCATATTTTGAAAATGGCATTGATGAAAACATGAGCCTTGACCATACCAAACATTCTGTATTTGGTGCTTCTAAAGTAGCAGCCGATGTGATGGTTCAGGAATATGGAAAATACTTCGGAATTAAAACCGGAATTTTTCGCGGAGGGTGTCTCACCGGACCTAATCATTCTGGGGCACAACTGCATGGTTTTCTCGCTTACCTGATGAAGTGCGCTATCACAGGTGAACATTATACTGTTTTCGGGTATAAAGGAAAACAAGTGCGTGATAATATACACAGCTTTGACCTGGTGAATATGTTCTGGCATTTTTATCAAAATCCTAAAGAAGGAGAAGCATATAATGCAGGCGGAGGTCGTTTTGCTAACTGTTCCATGAAAGAGGCCATAGCCTTGTGCGAAAAAATAACCGGGAACAAAATAAATTACAGTTATTCAGAAACCAATCGCATTGGCGACCATATCTGGTATATCAGCGATGTGAGTAAGTTTAAAAAACATTACACCGGATGGGATTTCAAATATGATTTGCAATCAACATTGGTTCAGATTTTTGAAGGAATAGTTTCAAGAAAATAGATAAAATGAACTTCGACAGAATATATGAATATCGGTTTCGGGGAATTGATTTGAAGAAAAAACAAATTATCTGGAAAGAGATTTCAGATTTTTTATACCACAAGCTGAATAAACCTGAAAAAGTTCTTGACCCTGCCGGGGGAATGTGTGAATTTATTAATTCCTTTCCCGCGAAAGAGAAATGGGCGATTGATTTGAATGAACCGTTTCTGCAGAAGCACGCTGACAAATCGGTAAAAAAAATTATCGGCAACAGCCTTGAAGTTGACATCCCGGAAAATTATTTTGAATTGATTTTTGTTTCTAATTTCCTTGAGCATTTAAACTCACAGCAGGAAGTGGCTTTTTTTCTGAAGCGCATGCGCCAGAAACTTTGTAAAGGAGGAAAGATTGTGGTAATGGGGCCCAACTTCAAGTATACCGCGAAAAATTATTTTGATTTTGCGGACCACACCGTAATGCTGACAGAGCTTGGCCTTGCTGAACACCTTTACGGGGCAGGGTTTAACGTTTCTGAAATTATTCCCCGGTTTCTTCCGCTATCGTTCAGGGGTAAATTACCAGCTAATAAGTTCCTGGCAAGAACATACTTATCAATACCGCTTCTTTGGTCTGTTTTTGGAAAACAATTTTTAGTTATAGCCGAGAAATGAAACTTTCAGTTGTAATTCCGGCACATAATGAAGAGGGCTCTATCACAGAAACCATAAAACTGTTGAATGACAAGTTGCTCGAAAACAACATCTCCCATGAAATAGTGGTAATTAATGATAATTCATCAGACAGGACAGAGGAGGTAGTAAAAAAATTAACTGGTACAATGGCCGGGCTTGTTTATTACAATAATTCACCTCCCAATGGATTTGGTTATGCTGTCCGTTTTGGCCTTGAAAAATTTACCGGAGATTGTGTAGCAATTATGATGGCGGATTTATCCGATTCTCCGGATGACCTTGTGAAATTTTACCAAACAATGGTTAAAGGAAATTACGATTGTGTTTTTGGAAGCCGTTTTATAAAAGGGAGCAAAGTGATTGATTACCCGGCTGTGAAAAAAATAATAAACCGGATTGCGAATTTTATTGTGCGGATTGCGATAGGAATAAAATATAATGATACTACCAATGCTTTCAAGCTTTATAAAAAAGAAACAATTAATGGATTAAAACCATTTTTAGCTCCTCACTTTAATCTCACGCTCGAACTGCCGCTGAAAGCTATCGTCAGAGGTTATTCCTATACTGTTTTGCCCAATTCGTGGCAAAACCGCAAAAACGGAGAGTCGAAGCTTAAAATTAAAGAAATGGGAAGCCGTTATTTTTTTATTTTTCTGTACTGCCTCATTGAAAAACATTTTTCTAAAGGCGATTATAAAAAAACTGAATTTTGAAACCAATATCCGGAAAAGTTATTGCCGTTGCTGAAAATTTACATAATTCGGCAACTTTATTTTTAAGCAGGTATCATAATGTTCCTCTGTTAATTATTACCATTTTTTGCTTTTTATTCTGGAAAGGAAATAATTATTTTTTTTACAATGACGAATGGATTTATTTATACCGCCTTCAGGATTTTGATATTAGGTATGTGTTTACACCGCACGGCTCGCATTTTATACCATTATCTAAATTGTTTTTCTTTTTGCAGATGCGGCTGTTTGGGTTACATTTTAACTGGTACCATTATTTAACACTTGTCGAATGGTCGGTTGCCTGTTTTTTATTTTACCGTTTTATATCGGGCGAAATTTTTAGCTTGCCTGTATCGCTGTTGCTTTCAATTTTCATTGCTGTTCATCCTTCCGTATTCACCAATGTGCTGCTTAACTTCGAGTCGTTCGGCAATGTTCAGATTTTGTTTCTGTTGGCAACATTACTTTCATTATCAAAATATTTTAAAAGTAAAAATATTTTATTCCTGTTTTTGAGCATGGTTTTTCTGATTATCCAAAACTACGTTTGGGCTAACGGAGTTTTTTACCCGCTGGTTTGCATCCTGATGGTATATTTTTATTTGCCAAATGCTGACACAAATAAAAAAATCGTTTTAACGCTTTTCGGGTTACTGATGTTCATATTCATTGCTTCACCCTTTCTATCAGTGCATTTCATCAAAGACCCCCGGAATTATTCCCCCGAATTGAGTCTTGTCGAAAGATTATCAAACAATTTCGGACTATTTTTAGCCTATTTCTTTAAGATCACTTCTCTTCACCTCAGCAGGTTAATTTTTTTAGCGAAGCAGGAATTTTTATTTAAGTGTATAGCTAATATTCTATTTTACGGATTAATGGCTGCAGCAATTTACTTTTCAAATCGTACACAACGAAAAAAAATAATTGTTGCCTTTACCTTGTATTTTGCTTCAATAGTAACCATTGCACTTGGCAGGTTTGATAAATACATTGCCTGGCATTATTTCGGCTTTACGTGCATTCCGCTCACCTGTTTAATCGCGCTGTGCATATATATGGTCTATGTGCAAAGATTAAAACATGTCAGGCTTATACCCATAGTTTTAGTTTTATACATGGTTTTATCTATTGCCATCTCATACTCTCCTGACCGTAAAAAAGTTAATAAAATAAGAAATGAATACAGCTTAAATTACCTGGATTTCCAGGAATGCATCGAAGGAAAAAAAACCGAATATACACCGCCTTTCGATCCCTTATTTTATGGCAGCAATATCGATAAGATATATTTTAAATCGTATGTTTTGACGGACACGGCAGGTTTTACCAATTTTACATTGGCTAAAGAAGCTATTTATGATTGCAAAAACAAAGCGATCTTTTAGGTATTTGCTAAAACCGCTTTCTGAAAGCTGCAGTAAAATTAAATGACCGGGTACTTTCAAAAAAGCTGATTAAAAATAAATAAGTCGGGATGCTTAAAGGAAATTTTTTTTTTGTTTCTTTGTTTTTCAACCGTTGCTGTTTATTTGGCAGGCATATAATCCGTTTTAAACTTCAACCTCAGCCCTTCTGAAAATCTTTTCAAACAATAATTCAAAGCATAATGTTAGATCTTAATAACCAATCCATACTTATTACGGGCGGAACCGGATCACTGGGGCAACAATTAACCCGCACCATATTAAAACGCTGGCCCAAAATAAAACGATTGGTGATTTTTTCGCGCGATGAACAGAAACAATTTCAGATGGCGCAGGAATTCCCCGAAAAAAAATACCCTGCAATCCGTTATTTTATTGGTGATGTAAGAGATTATAACCGCCTGGTTCGTGCATTCGAAGGAATAAGCTTTGTTATTCATACCGCTGCTATGAAACATGTTCCCATTGCGGAATACAATCCGATGGAATGTGTTAAGACGAATGTTTTGGGTGCCGAAAATGTTATCAATGCTTCATTAGCCACCAATATCGAAAAAGTGGTTGCGCTCTCGACCGATAAAGCCGCTGCACCTATCAATTTATACGGGGCGACAAAATTATGCTCCGATAAATTATTTGTTGCTGCCAATAATATTAAAGGGCAGCACAATATAAATTTTTCTGTTGTCCGATATGGAAATGTCATGGGCTCTAACGGCTCGGTAATCCCTTTTTTTCTTAAGAAGCGAAAAGAAGGGGTTATTCCCATTACCGATCCTGCAATGACGCGGTTCAATATTTCACTGCAGGAAGGTGTGGAGCTGGTATTACATGCTTTGGAATCAGCTTGGGGTGGCGAAATTTTTGTTCCCAAAATTCCTTCGTACCGCATAACAGATGTGGCAATGGCCGTGGGGCCAAACTGTAGGCACGAAGTGGTTGGCATCCGCCCGGGCGAGAAAATACATGAAGAGATGATTACCTCATCCGATTCATTTTCCACCTACGACCTGGGTAAATACTATGCAATACTTCCGCAAACTACCGAATGGAATATAAAAGAATACATAAAGCATTTTAATGCCAGCCCGGTTCCTGCCGGCTTTCAGTATAACTCAGGCAAAAATTCCGAATGGGTTAGTGTGGAACAGCTGCGCGAGCTGATTAAAGAAAATATTGACCCGCAGTTTGCTGTTTAGTTTTGAAAACAGGTATCATAACCCAGGCACGCACCACCAGCACACGGTTGCCGGGAAAAGTTTTACTCGAAGTAAATGGAAAAACTTTATTACAGCATCACATTGAACGGCTGGCATGGAGTAACCTGCCCATGTATGTCGCAACTACGGTAAACAAAACCGATGACTCCATTTCAGAATTTTGCAAAAATGCAGGCATTGATTATTTCCGCGGTGATGAAAAAAATGTGCTCAGCCGTTTTTATTTATGCGCTTTGCATTTCCGGCTCGATGTTATTGTGCGTGTTACATCGGATTGCCCGTTGATTGATGGCGGCTTAATCAGCAAAGCCATGCAACAGTATTTAGCGTGGAATGATATGAACATTTATTATTCCAATTGCCTGCAGCGTACATTTCCGCGCGGCTTCGATTTCGAAATATTTTCATTTTCCGCCCTGGACGATGCGTATCAAAATGCAAAGGAGCCGTACGATCTTGAACATGTAACTCCTTTCATCAACCATAACAAATCAGAAAAAATACAGCTGAAACATTTTTTAAATGATACCGATGAAAGCCGGTTTAATATTTCGGTAGATACTTCCGGAGATTTTGACCGCGTAAAAAAACTCATCAGCGAATTTAATTGCGAAAAGAAATCTGCCGCTGAAATTATCGCAGTCCTGAGCAGCGCATCAGTTTAAAAATTAGCCACGAATTACACTAATTTACACTAATTGAATTCGTGTTAATTAGTGTAAATTAGTGTAAATTAGTGTAATTCGTGGCTGAATCACTTTCCTGAATTTTTTTTTAAAAAGTCCAAAGCAAGCTTATTTGCCTCCGCTGTCGCGGCCGAATCATGCTTCGGGTTGCTCGGGTTTGCAAAAGCATGGTCTGCATCAAAGCTTTTTACAGTATGTGGAATTTTCAAATCATTAAGGTTTTTTTCAAACGCATTCACAATTTCAGGGGTAATCCATCCGTCCTGTTTTGCAAAAAGTCCCAGCACGGGCGCTTTCAGCGTACCTAATTTCTTGCGGTCCTTTTCAGGGTACCCGTAATAAATAACACAACCTGCCGCTTTTTCACCCAGCTGTATGGAAGCCTGCAGGCTCCAGCCACCGCCAAAGCACCAGCCTAATGTTTGTATCCGCGCTTTTGACCCTGCATAATCCGAAGCTCCGTTTAGTATAGTGCGTATTCTTTGCTCATCAGCGGTTTGCATAAGCTGCGCTGCGCTGTCGGCATTCGTGCATGTTTTTCCATCAAACAAATCCAATGCAATTACAGTAACATCCTTCAGGTCATGAAACAACTTTTCTGCTTCCTGTTTTACATAATCATTCAGCCCCCACCATTCGTGAATTACAAAAAGATATTTGTGATTATTTCCTTCTGCTTTGATCTCAAAGGCATTGGCATCTCTTCCGTCAAGGCAGGTAATTGAAATCATTTTCCCGCCATGCGGAACATAATTAAACGGAACGGGAGAAAGGTGCGCGTCTTTAAACGATTCTTCTTTACCGAGCATTGCAAATTCGGTAGTTGCGGGTTTTACGCAGCAGGAACGATTCGATTGCGCATTTGATTTTTGAAAAAACGAAGATGCAATAATTGCAATAGCAATAAAAAATATTTTTTTCATAATGTTTATTTGGATGAACTCAAAGATAAGCATTGTTGTGTACTTAATTTATCCGTCAACACTGTAAACTGTAAGCCATAGCTCGCTGTTTTTTCCTAATTTAGCGCTCCTTAAAATAATTCATCAATGAACTATTGGCTTGTAAAATCAGAACCTTCGGTTTATTCATGGGAGCAACTTGAAAAAGACGGCCAAACCATCTGGAGCGGTGTACGCAACTATGCGGCACGCCTTCATCTTAATGCAATGGAAGCAGGCGACCGTGTATTGTTTTATCATAGCAATGATGGTATAGTTGCGGGAATTGCCGAGGTTGTTAAGCCGGCTTACCAGGACCCCACAACCGATGACGACCGATGGGTTGCTGTTGATTTGATACCCGTAAAAGCGCTCAATAAGCAAGTATCGCTTCAAAAAATTAAGGCGGAAAAAAAACTTAAAGACATAGCGCTCGTTCGTATAGGAAGGCTGTCAGTAATGCCTTTAAAGAAAGAAGAATTTGATACGATTATTAAAATGGGAAGCTGAAGAAGAAAATATATCCCCATCCGTATAACAAAAAAGTTTACTTTGATAAACTTAAAATAAAATTAACCCGCTTGTTAACCCTGCAAAATCAAAATCCGATGGATCTTTTATGGTAAAAAGACTTTTTGCATTATTATTTCTCAGCCATTCTTTCTTAATTTCATACTCTCAAACGGGCACCATCCGCGGGTTCGTTTATGAAAAAGAATCGGGCGAACCCCTTTTATTTGTCAATGTTATTTTAAAAGGAACATCATACGGTGTAGCAAGCGATGTAAATGGCTATTACTCCATTACTAAAATTGCTCCCGGCAGCTACACCTTGTTGGTAACCTCTCTTGGTTTCGATTCTTTGCAGGTTCCTGTAACGGTTGGCAGTAATGAAATTGTAACTAAAAAACTTTATCTGGTAAAAGGTTCTGTTAAATTAACGGGGGTTGAAATTTCAGCGCAAAAGGAAGAGCAGAGAACCGAAGTGAAAATGTCGGTTACTAAAATTACACCGCGTGAAATTAAACAAGTGCCAGCAGCTGGCGGAGAACCCGACCTTGCCCAATACCTCCAGGTTTTACCGGGTGTGGTTTTTACTGGCGACCAGGGCGGGCAATTATATATTCGGGGAGGCACTCCCATTCAGAATAAAGTTTTGCTTGATGGAATGGTTATTTACAATCCGTTTCATTCCATCGGATTGTTCTCAGTATTTGATACCGATATTTTAAAAAATGTTGATGTATATACGGGTGGTTTTGGTGCCGAATTTGGCGGGCGCATATCTTCCATCATGGATATTTCCACGCGCGATGGAAATAAGAAGAGACTGAGCGGAAAATTTTCTGCCAGTACTTTTAACGCCAAATTGCTCCTTGAAGGCCCTATCAGTAAACCGAAATCCGAAGGCGGAGGTTCATCATCTTTTATTTTGTCAGGAAAAACTTCTTATCTCGATAAATCGTCAAAAGTTTTTTACACATATATTGATACAGGCGGGCTGCCTTACAGCTTTACCGATTTGTATGGAAAAGCAGTTTTTAATTCTGCCAATGGAAGCAAAGTAAATTTTTTCGGATTTAATTTCTCTGATCAGGTTAATTACAAATTTGTATCCGATCTTAACTGGAAAGCATTTGGAGCAGGATCAAGTTTTGTTTTTATTCCGGGAAACTCACCCTTGCTTATTGATGGAACGTTGGCATACTCGCAATATAAAATAAACCTGACCGAAGCCGATGAAAAACCGCGGTCCAGTTTGATTAATGGTTTTAATTTCGGAATTAATTTTACATACTTTCTGAATAAAGATGAAATAAAATATGGGTTAGAAGTATTAGGGTTTAAAACAGATTTTATATTTTATAATTATGCAAACCGGAAACTTTCTCAGCAGGAAAATACAACCGAATTCGGGGCATACATGCGTTATAAGAAAGTTCTGGGTAAAAAAGTTGTTCTGGACCCTAGCCTGCGGCTACATTATTATGCATCGCTTGCCGAATTTGCTGTGGAACCACGGATTGGAATAAAATATAATGTTGCTGATAAATTCCGGCTTAAGGCAGCAGCAGGGCTTTATGCCCAGAACTTTATGAGTGCGGTGTCTGATCGCGATGTGGTGAATTTATTTTATGGTTTCTTATCAGGGTCTGATGATTTACCGGAAGAATTTAAAGGAGAAGAAGTGACATCCAAATTGCAGCACGCCAGGCATGTTCTTGCCGGGTTTGAATACGATTTGCCAAGACATTTTGAATTAAACATTGAGGCATATATAAAAGATTTCAACCAGCTAACCAACGTAAACCGTGATAAATTATATGATGACAATGCAGCGAATGCCAATCAGCCCGATTATTTGAAAAAAAGTTTCATAGTGGAAGAAGGAACCGCAAAGGGCGTTGACTTTTTATTGAAATACGATTATAAAAAAATTTATTTCTGGTTTGTTTATTCACTGACCTTTGTTGACCGGTTTGATGGCATACGTGAATATGTGCCACACTTTGACCGCAGGCACAATATTAATCTTGTTACCTCATATACTTTTGGAAAAAACCTGGACTGGGAAGTTAATGCGCGATGGAATATGGGCTCGGGATTTCCCTTTACCCAAACACAGGGATTTTATTCTTACTTAAATTTCCAGCAAGGATTAAATGTTAATTACACTTCAGCTAACGGAATACTCGGACTTCTTTATGGCGAGATAAACGAAGGGCGTTTGCCTTATTACCACCGCCTCGACATATCGGTAAAGAAAACTTTTGTTCTCGGAAAAAATTCAATACTCGAAGCTATTGGCAGCGTTATAAATGTTTATGACCGCGAAAATATTTTTTATTTTGACCGCATCACTGGTGAACGGGTAAACCAACTACCTATTTTGCCAAGCATTGGTTTGAGTTTTACATTTTGAAAAAGAAATCCTAAAAAATTATTTCAAAATCTCGCGTGCAATAACTAACTTCTGAATTTCAGAAGTGCCTTCACCGATGGTACACAATTTGGAATCGCGATAAAATTTTTCAGCCGGAAAATCTTTTGTATAACCATAACCCCCAAAAATCTGCACAGCCTCGGTTGAAGCCCGCACAGCAACTTCAGAAGCGTAATATTTGGCAAAAGCACTTTCCTTGGTGACTTTTTCATTTCTGTTTTTTAAATCAGCCGCACGCATAGTAAGTAATTCAGCCGCTTCAATTTCAGTTGCCATATCGGCAAGCTTAAATGCAATTCCTTGGAAATTTGAAATAGGCTGTCCGAATTGTTCGCGCTCTTTCGAATATTTTAATGATGCATCCAATGCGCCTTTTGCAATACCCAGCGAAAGCGCTGCAATAGAAATGCGTCCGCCATCAAGTACTTTCATGGCTTGAATAAAACCATCACCGACTTCACCAAGAATATTTTCCTGCGGCACCTGGCAATCTTCAAAAATCATTTCGGCTGTTTCGGAAGCGCGCATGCCAAGCTTATTTTCTTTTTTACCGGCATTAAATCCCGGTGTGCCGCGTTCAACAACAAATGCAGTGATCCCTTTTGAATCGAGCGGTTCCCCTGTTCGGGCAATTACAACGGCTATGTCGCCCGATATACCGTGTGTTATCCAGTTTTTGGCACCATTAATTATCCATTCCGTTCCATCCTGCTTTGCAACACATCGCATTCGCAATGCATCCGACCCGGTATTGGCTTCAGTTAATCCCCATGCGCCAATATATTGTGCTGACGCAAGTTTAGGAAGCCATTTTTTCTTTTGCTTTTCATTGCCAAACTGCATAATGTGACCGGTGCAAAGCGAATTATGCGCAGCCATTGATAAACCGATTGACCCGCACACCCTTGCTACTTCAGCAATGGCAGTTACATATTCAAAATAACCTAATCCCGAGCCGCCATATTCTGAAGGAACCAATATTCCCATCAATCCAAGCTCCCCCATTTTCTTGAAAAGAGCCAATGGAAATTTTTGACTTTCGTCCCACTCCATCATTTGAGGCTTGATATGTTTTTCAGCGAAATCACGAACTGTTTGCTGAATTAATTTCTGGCTGTCGGTAACTGAAAATTCCATTTATTAAAATATTTATCGGGGCACGAAGATAAAGTATTCGATGTAATCGCGGAATGCAAATTACCTTATTCAAAAAAAACGTTTTATAGATTTTCCTTTGGGGGCTTTAAGGCATAAACTTTTTCTTTTATCCACTGTGCCCACTCTAAATCTGTACGTGACTTATCTAAGTTTTGATAAGGTATTGCCTCACCAATTGTAAAGGTAATTGTTTTATTGTGTTGTTTATACATTTCGTCTGGCAAAAAAAACATTTCGATATTGGCTTTAATTCCTAAACGCTTTCGCCAGCTTGCTACAGCATAAAACCGTTTAGTATTTGTTCCGCCAATATGCACAGGAATAATATTGCGCTTATATTTTTTTGCTTTCGTAATAAAACTTTTTTTCCACTCAAGGTCTTTTATGGTACCATCTTGATTTCTTGAGACTAACCCGGCAGGAAAAATAACAACGCCATTTTCTGAAGCATATAATGCATCAATGGCATGCAGATTCTCGTGTAAATTTTTTCCGTGCTTGTTTATTCCTATAAATACGCCACTAAGGTTTTTCAACTGAAGCAAAATATCGTTTACAATAAATTTCAAATCTTTTCTTTTCCTTCCGGCCATCATCATCAATGCAATCCCATCGAGGCCTCCCAGCGGATGATTGGCTGCAAGAACAAACCCGCCCTGCAGCGGTATATTTTCTTCTCCAACTACAATGATTTTGATATTAAACCATGAGATTATCGCATGTATAAATTCAAAATCCATTTTATCGCCATGTATCGAGATAAATTCATTTATTTCTTCCTCATGAATTATTTTCCTTATATAATTCATTACAAAAGAAGGTATCAACCCGGACAGGCGTGGATTTTTTTCTGCAAATATTTTTTTTAAATCAATGAATTTTTTCTGTGGTTCCATAATAACACCCTTAATAATTTCTGGCACAAAGGTCAAAGTTTTAATTGAGTTAAGCAATTCTTAGTGAATGCCACAGTATTCCGGTTACACAAAAGCAAATCCGGGAGTAACGGAAAGTGTTTAAAAAAAAGTTATTAACAAAAGTGGGAAAATTTGGTAAAATGTGGGAAAATTTGTTTTACATTTACCGCCTGAATAAAAAAACAAGCCTCCGTCTCTATGGTTTCACTTCATGGCGTTTATCCCTGCACCGCAGATGACAAGGGGCGGATAATGATGCCTGCTCCACTTAAGGAGCAATTTCAGCGTATTCTGAAAAAAGGATTCATTATTAAAAGGAGCATTTTTTCAAAAGCACTTGAATTATACCCCGTGAGCACATGGAGCGAAATGATAAAGGAAATAAGCAGGCTAAACCGGTTCAGCAAAAAGAACAGTGACTTTATCAGGATGTTTAATTATGGAGTGCAGCCATTAGTGCTTGACAATACAAATCGTTTCCTGATTACAAAAGACCTTGCTGATTTTGCGGGAATAAAAAAAGATGTGGTGATGGCATCGGCAATTGACCATGTTGAAATCTGGGATCAGAAAGCCTACCATAAATTCATTAAAGATAACAGTGCAAAATTCGAATCGCTCACTGAGGAAGTAATGGGAAAAGGAAATGGCATAAATGAATAGTGAGTATCATAATCCCGTTCTTTTAAATAAATGTATTGAAGGGTTATCAGTAAAAAAGGATGGAGTGTATGTGGATGCAACATTTGGAGGAGGAGGACATTCAAAAAAAATTATTGAGATTCTTATAAATGGCCGCTTGTATGCATTTGATCAGGATGAAGATGCATGGGAAAATACAATTGATGATGACAGGTTTGTTTTGATTAAAGAAAATTTCAGTCACTTAAAAAAAGCACTCAATGATAATGGTGTTGAAAAAGTTGATGGTTTGCTTGCCGATCTTGGTGTTTCATCGCATCAGTTCGATACAGCTGAAAGAGGGTTTTCAACAAGGTTTGATTCGGAGCTTGATATGCGAATGAACCGGTCTGTTCAGATTACAGCAAGTGATGTGTTGAATACATACCAGGAAAATGAGTTAAAAAAAATATTCTTTGAGTATGGTGAATTGAGAAACGCACTGCGAATATCTAAAGCAATTGTAACAGCAAGGAAAAAGAAAAAAATAAAAACAGTGAATGAACTGAAAAATGAATTGAAAGCTTTTGCAATGCAGGGTAAAGAAAATCAATTTTATGCTAAAGTTTTCCAGGCGTTGAGGATTGAAGTAAACGATGAATTAAATGCTTTGAAAGAACTGCTCATGCAAAGTACCAGGGTAATCCGAAGCAAAGGGAGGCTGGTTGTTATTTCATATCATTCTCTTGAAGACAGGCTGGTTAAAAATTTTATGCGAAGCGGAAATTTTGAAGGGGGGGCAGAAAAAGATTTATATGGAAATAGATCCACACCGTTTTTGCCGCTCAATAATAAACCCTGGGTGCCATCAGCTTTAGAAATAGGAAGTAATCCGCGCGCACGAAGCGCCAAATTAAGAATAGCAGAAAAAAAATAATACAGACAATCATCCAATTAATTTTTCGAGCGTAACTGATATGAACAAAATAAAAGAAAAGCCGGCCGAGCAATTTCAGGAAATCAATGAAACTAAAATCAAAGCCCCTGCAAGAGAAAGAAAAAAATCCAATTATAAATTCCTTAAAAACTTAAATGTTTTTGCATTTAATGAGAAAGACATGTTCGTGAAAGCATTGCCTTTTATTTTTTTCTTCACCGGGCTTGTATTATTATATATAGCGAACAGTTACTCCACTGAAAAAATAATCCGCGAAATTGATGCGTCAACGAGAGACATCAAAGAATTACGATCCGAATATATTTCTACCAAATCCGAGCTGATGTTTAAGAGCAACCAATCACAGGTTGCCGGTGCAGTTTTACCGGCAGGATTAAAGGAATCGCGTGTTGCTCCAAAAAAAATAACTGTTGAAGTAAAAAAGCAAAACAAAAAATCGGGTAACTGAGTTTTATGAAGGAAACAAAAAAGGACATCCTCTGGAGAGTTTACCTTATTTATATATTCATTTGTTTATTTGGTCTTGCAATTATTCTGCAGGTATTCCGTCTTCAGTTTGTTCAGGGCGAATATTGGCGTGCAAAAGCTGATAGCCTGACAATTGCCTATAGAAATATTGAACCGGCACGCGGCAACATATATTCTGCTGACGGCAGCCTGCTTGCAACTTCAGTTCCGGTTTATGAAGTGCATGTTGATTTTTTAGCAGATGGATTTACGCGGGAAATTTTTTCTGAGAAAGCCGATTCACTTGCGTATTGCTTGTCAACATTGTTTGGCGATAAATCAAAAGAAGAATATAAACGCTTTTTAAAAGAAGCACGCAGCTCGAAAGAGCGGTGGGTGCTTCTTCATAAAAACGTAACATTCGGTGAACTAAAAAAACTTTGCCAGTTTCCAATTTTCAGGATGGGAAAATTCAAAGGCGGATTAATAGTTGATCAAAAAAACAAAAGAGTACGCCCTTTTCAAAAGCTGGCTGCACGAACTGTCGGATATAATCTTCCGTGGATTGAGCCAGTTGGTTTGGAAGGCTCCATGAATGAATATTTAAAAGGAGTTAGCGGGGTGCGTTTGATGCAAAAAATATCTGGCGGGATCTGGAAACCTCTACACGATGAAAATGAAATGGATCCTAAAGAAGGCAGCGACCTTTTCACAACCATTGATATTAACATACAGGATGTAGCTGAAACAGCGCTTGAAACACAATTGAAATTACACGAAGCCGAAAACGGTTGCGCCATTATGATGGAAGTTGCCACCGGTGAGATACGGGCTATCGCAAATCTCCGTAGAGGTGCAGATGGCAATTATCGTGAAGATTATAACTGCGCCATCGGGCAAAGCACCGAGCCGGGTTCCACATTTAAACTGGCTTCGCTGATTGCCGCAATGGAAGATGGTTATGTTGACCTTGATGAAACGGTTGACACGCAAAACGGAACTATATCGTGGACATCAGGCCGTCCTATGAAAGATTCTCATGAAGGAGGATATGGAAGAATATCGGTTCAGAGAGCATTTGAGGTTTCATCCAATGTTGGAATTTCCAAAGTGATTTATAAATATTATTCTAAAAATCCGCAGTCATTTGTTGATCGCTTGCGAAAAATGCATGTAGGTGATCCGTTAGGATTGCAAGTGGAAGGAGAGGGAATGCCTTTGATTAAAGATACGAAAAACAAATCATGGTCAAAAACAACTTTGCCTTATATGTCCATTGGCTACGAGTGTAAGCAAACACCATTACAAATCCTGACCTTTTATAATGCAATTGCCAACAACGGAAAAATGGTAAAACCAAAATTCGTGAGAGAAATCCGGCAGAAAGGGCAAATCGTAAAATCATTTCCTGTTGAAGTAATAGCTGACTCTATTTGTTCACGTGCAACTCTTGAAAAAGCAAAACAATTGTTGATTGGTGTTGTTCAAAACGGAACCGGTTCCGATCTCAAACATTCAGAATATTCCGTTGCCGGAAAAACCGGAACAGCACGGATTGCCAATGACAGCAAAGGGTATGAAAACGATAAAGGGGTTAAGCACCAGGCTTCTTTTGTTGGCTATTTCCCTGCTGATAATCCCAAATACAGCGTGATTGTAGTTATCTACGCTCCATCAAAAGGATATTATTATGCTGCTCAGGTCGCAGGTCCTGTTTTTAAAGAAATGGCTGATAAAGTGTACGCGACCAGCATAGAGATGCATAAGGAATTGGTCGATTCTGTTCTTGCCGAAAATAATTTTCCGGTGATTAAATCCGGCAGCACAAGGCAAACTAATTATGCAATCGAAAAACTTAAAGCAGCTGATAAACGTGTTTCAGCTGATGCGGATTGGTTTACGGTTTCAAAATCGGAAAAGAAAAACCGATTAGAAAATTTAAAAATAGAACGGAACAAAGTTCCTAACGTGATGGGTATGGGATTAAGAGATGCAGTTTACCTGCTCGAAAACCAGGGCTTGCAGGTAACAGTAATGGGAGCGGGCATGGTTCAGAAGCAATCACTGAATGCAGGAACAAGAATTTTGAAAGGTCAACAAATAATAATTGAATTAGGCTGATGCTGTTAAAGGATATTTTATATAAAGCAGGCATAATTGATATTTCCGGCAAAACGGATATTACAATTCATACAGTTTGTTTTAATTCTTTACATGCCGGTGCAGAGTCGCTTTTTGTTGCCGTAAAAGGAACTCAATCTGACGGTCACCAGTTTATTAATAAAGCAATTGAAAAGGGGGCCGTTGCAATAGTTTGTGAAAATTTTCCTGATGAAATAAAAGAAAACGTGACCTATGTGAGAGTAAAAAACAGTGCAATTGCATTGGCTTTTATCTGTTCAAATTTTTACAACAACCCTTCCGAAAAATTGAAGCTGGTTGGAATAACAGGTACAAACGGAAAGACAACAACAGCCACATTGTTATTTAATCTTTTCAGGAAATCGGATTACAGAGCCGGTCTTATTTCAACTGTAAAAAATCAAATTAACGATAAGGCTGTTCCCGCCACACACACTACTCCCGATCCGTTGAATCTGAACAAGCTGTTAAGTGAGATGCTGGCAGATGGATGCACCCATTGTTTTATGGAAGTGAGTTCGCACTCAATTGTGCAGCACCGGATAGCGGGACTCCATTTTACCGGTGGGGTTTTCACAAACATAACTCATGATCATCTCGATTACCATAAGACGTTTGATGAATATATAAAAGCGAAGAAAAAATTTTTTGACGTGCTGTCTGCCGATGCTTTCGCGCTGATAAATACCGATGACAAAAATGGAAAAGTAATGGTGCAAAACACCAAAGCAAAAGTGCATTCATTCGGCATGAAAAGCCATGCAGATTTTAAATGCCGTGTAATTGAAAACAATTTTTCTGGTTTATTACTTCACATTGATGGTTGCGAGGTGGCTTGTAAGTTAATCGGCAGTTTTAACGCATATAATCTTTTAGGTGTGTATGCTGTAGCCGCACTGTCAGGTTTGGACAAAATAAAAACATTAAGCGAAATCAGCAATCTCGATCCGGTTGAAGGAAGGTTTGAATATATTCTTTCCGTGAATAAAATAACCGGGATAGTTGATTATGCCCACACTCCCGATGCATTAAAAAATGTTTTAAATACGATAAAAGACATACGTACCGGGAATGAAAAAGTAATTTCAATAATTGGTTGTGGTGGTGATCGCGACACGGATAAGCGACCGGTTATGTCCGCAATTGCATGTGAGCTGAGCGATAAAGTTATTCTTACTTCTGATAATCCAAGATCCGAAGACCCAATGACCATACTGAAGCAGATGCAGGGTGGAGTTCCGGCACAACATTATAAAAAAGTGCTTTCAATAGTTGACAGGCGTGAAGCAATTAAAACCGCGTGCAGTATTGCGCAGGCAGGCGACATTATTTTACTGGCAGGAAAAGGGCATGAAAAATACCAGGAAATAAAAGGAGTAAAATATCCTTTTGACGATAAGCAAATATTACAGGAATCATTTGATGCAATTATTAATAGCAGCCAGTAAACAGCAATGAATAACCAGTAAGCAAAGCATTACCTGACATTACCATTGGAATTAACCTAAACTCTAATCACTAAATTCTAAATCCTTTTGCTCTATTATTTTTTTGAATTCTTAGATAAAAAATTTGATATTCCAGGTGCAGGTGTTTTTCAATACATCTCTTTCCGTGCGGCCATGGCTATAATCTTTTCGCTTTTCTTTTCACTGTTCTTCGGTAAAGTCATTATTCGCATGCTCCATAAAAAGCAAATTGGCGAAACGATTCGCGATTTGGATTTAGACGGACAAAAACAAAAACAAGGTACACCTACAATGGGTGGACTGATCATTCTTGCAGCAATTCTTCTTCCAACCTTGTTGTTTACCAAGCTTCACAACATATATATAATCATCATGCTCATCTCAACTGTCTGGCTGGGAACTATCGGGTTTATTGATGATTATATTAAAGTTTTCAAAAAAGATAAAAAAGGGCTGGCCGGAAAATTCAAGATTGCCGGGCAAGTTGGTCTTGGTTTAATGGTTGGAATCATCGTGTATTTCCATCCGGACATTACAACAAAAATCGAAATACCTGCTGAATTGGTAGCGCAGGTTGAAAAGCAAAATGTAACTGAAATAACAGATGCCGATGGCGAAAAGCATTTTATGCTTGATCGCAAGCTTCCGAATACCACCATCCCGTTTGTTAAGAATAACGAGTTCAATTATTCTTCAGTGATGGCATTGCTTGGTGAAGGAATGCGTAAATACACCTGGGTCATTTATATCCTTGCTGTCATCATTATTGTAACATCTGTTTCGAATGGAGCCAATATAACGGATGGAATAGATGGGCTTGCA
>JBIOHJ010000047.1:0-22363 GCA_044448905.1 Bacteroidia bacterium
GTTTTACCTATACCTTATACAAAGCATTCTTTCGCCCCGTAAGCGATCTTAATAAAAAGAAAGGCAAAAACCTTAAACTAATTTCTTACGAAAATTTCCAGGGAAAAATTATTCGCAACATCACCATAAGCACCTTCGACCCTTTTGGTTATGATATAAATGATACTATTAAATCACCCGGTAATTTCTGGACTAAAGCTGGCAATAAGCTGCATTTAAAAACCTCGCCCTTTGCTCTGCGTAACCAACTGTTGTTTCATAAAGGAGATACGCTCGATGAATTGGAAATAAAAGAATCCGAACGACTCCTGCGTTTGTTGCCTTACCTGAAGGAGGTGGTTATTTACCCGGTTAAAGCCGGAAATGATTCTGTTGACATTTATATTCGTGAAATTGATGTGTGGACCACCATCATAAAATTAACAAGCGCAGGTAATGATACAAAAATACAGCTGATTGAAAAAGATTTTTTCGGCACTGGTCACCAGTTAGACAACAGCATCCGGTTTGTTCCTGATAATAATAATATTTACGAAGGAATTTACACCATTCCCAATTTCAAAAATACTTTTATCGCCACTACATTATATTACAAAGCCGATTTCGATTCTCTTTTTTACAAAGGCATCAGCATAAACCGCCTGTTTTATTCACCGCTTGCAAAATGGGCAGGGGGTATTGCTTTCTCAAATATTACTACGTCCGATACCTTATTTTATACTGATGTCATTAAAACAATTCCTGATGTAAAATACAATCAATACGATGTTTGGGGAGGAAAAAGCTGGCAGTTGTTTAAAGGCTTCACTGATGTAAGTCGTATAACTAATTTAATTTTAACAGCACGCTATCTGAATACCGATTTTCTTTCTAATCCATTAACAGGAACCGATACGTTAGGTTTCATTTCGGATGAAAAGTTTTACTTTACAGGATTGGGGGTATCCCAACGAATTTACATAAAGGATACATATATTTTCGAGTTCGGGTTGCCCGAAGATGTTCCTACAGGACAGGTAATTTCTTTTACTGTCGGAAAACAAAATAAAAGTTTCGTAAACCGTACCTACTGGGGTATGCGCATCGGCTGGGGTAACTACCTCAATCATTCAGGTTACTTTTCTGCAAATGTGGAATATGGAATTTTTAAAAATTCTTCCCGTATTGAACAAGGTGTATTTTCAGCAGACATCACTTATTTCACCAACCTGCTCGAAATCGGTAAATGGAAATTGCGACAGTTTTTTAAGCCAAGACTAACGTTAGGTACAAATCGTTTTCCCACTGATGCGCTTACCATCAATGAACAAAACGGCATACCGGGATTTAACAGCACCATTCTTTATGGAACAAAACGGCTGGTCTTTTCCACACAAACCCAGTTTTATGCTCCATTCTCCCTAATTGGTTTTCGTTTTGGTCCATTTCTAAATTTAACAGGCGCATTGATCTCACCTGATAATGTCAGTCTTTTTCAAAGCAGGCTTTATTCATCCATCGGTTTTGGAATTCTTATTCGAAACGAGCTGCTTGTCTTAAACACGTTTCAGGTTTCAATTGCGTTCTACCCTTCAATCCCGGGACTAAGCAATAACCTGCTCAAATTAAATTCTATCAAGTCCTACGATTTTCAGTTTCGCGATTTTGATCTTGAAAAACCCGGCATAGTAACATTTCAATAAAATTAATTCACCATGAAAATAGTAAACCACATAAAAAAAATCTGGCATCTCCTCAAAGAAACCTTCAACGAATTTATTGACGACAATGCGATTAAATTAAGTGCATCGTTATCCTATTATACTATTTTCTCTTTGCCTCCGCTGCTCATAATCATTATAAGTTTATGCGGATTTTTTTTCGGTGCAGAGGCTGTGCGGGGCGAACTCTTTGGGCAGATTAACGGGCTGGTCGGAAACGATGCTGCGCTGCAAATCCAGGAGGCAATTAAAAACGTAAAACTTTCCGGCAGCAGTGCTTTTGCAACAACCGTAGGCATCATAATTTTACTCATCGGGGCAGCCTTCACCGCTTTTCTTTTTATGATTGGCAAGTTCGCTATCGGTGCTTACCTCGGAAGTTCGGCCGTTGCTTCCATCTATGGCGCTGCAGGATCTGTCATTTTAATTCTGGTTTGGGTTTATTATTCAGCCATCATACTCTATTTCGGAGCCGAGTTTACCAAAGTGTATGCACTTGCGCATGGAAAAAAAATAATTCCTAATCAATACTCCGTTCGAATTGAGAAAGTAAAAAATTGAAGCATGGAAACTTTGCTGAAGTTTGTATGTTAAATGTGTGAATGATGTAATTCTTTTCAGGAATTGTGTAACGCTTATCCTGTTTAACGTGCTAACCTTTGCTTTGTGAAAATTTATTAAACCAAAATAACATGTTGGACACATCCAAAATCATTCCGATAAAAATCGGGAAAAACCTAAAACACCGTCATATTATTTCCGGATTACGGAGAAAAACTATAAATGAATTTGAACTGGTATTTTTTGAGAATGGCAGGGAGAAAATGGTGCTCGCAAAAGGCAGTGCTGCTTTTATGAAGTGGACAAAAAGTCAGCTTTGCAAAGCACGCCCTTATATACACGGATTGCTTATGCTGCGTCATAGGGGTGCTTTAAAGTTCGAAGCCATTACAGATAAAAGGAATCGTAACATTCGTAGTGACATTGCTAGGCAGCTGCCGGCTATTAAGCAACAAAGCTGAAAATTCAACGACCAAAGTAATTCACTAAAAATATGTGGCGAAAATTCACCGGGCTTATTGTTTTAAATTGCTGTATATTTTTTAATATACAAGCACAGGATATTATTCCGCCAAAGCTTTTGCATCTGCAGGGAACCTGGATGATGGCGGTAAATGATAAAAATATATTTCAGCAGTGGAAGAAAGAAAATGGCAATACGTTGTCGGGTATCTCATTCACCATTAGTGATAAAAATGACACCACGCTGCTTACCATATTCACCATTGTTGCAGAGCCAGGTGGTGTATATTACATACCCATTTTAAAATCTGCTAATAATACTATTCCTTCAAAATATAAGTTGATGAATAAAAGCGATTCAATATTTATTTTTATAAGCAATGAAATTGAATTCCCGCAACGAATTACTTATGAATTTAACGATGAAGCGCTTTCGATAAACGAACAGGGAACTTTTAAAGGTGAAAATAAAAGTGTTGCTTTAATATATAAGAAAATTAAGAAATAACCCGTTTCGTTTTTAATTCCTTCTCATTTCATCTTTTAAGAATACCGTCCGTCAGCTGACGGATGTGTGAATGATGTAACTCTTTTCTAAAGTTTTGTAACAATTGTCAGCATTAAGGGGCTCACCTTTGCAACTTAATTTCTAAATAAAAAAATATGAAAAAATTTAATAATAAAATTACCGCATGCCTTTGCGCTGCCGTACTATTATGTGCAGTATCATTAAATGCTGTTGCCCAGGAAACATCGTCAGCAAAGAAAACTGAATTCGGCTTTCGGTTCATGCCTACATATTCTTCATTCGACATGAAAACATCTGAAGGCGGCACCGTAAGCGGGGATGTAACGCTTGGTTTTGGAATGGGCGCCTTGCTCGGATTCAGTTTCTCCAATCATGTGGGAATCCAGGGAGAGCTTATTTACAGTTCCGTTTCACAAAAATTTAATGATAAGGATGTTCAGCATAAAGTCAGTTTAAAGTATATCAATGTTCCTTTGCTGCTAACGTTGAATACAGGAAAATCAAAGGTGATTAACTTAAATATAGTGGGAGGCCCGCAGATTGGTTTTAATGTCGGAAGCAGCATTACTACTTCAGGTACGGCTGACGCCAATAATACGCAACCCGTATTGTCAGTTAAGAAAGGCGACCTCGGAGTTGCTTACGGTGCAGGTGCTGACATTGCGCTTACTTCAGCTCATACGCTCCTTCTCAGCTTGGGATACCGAGGTGTGTTAGGTTTGGTTGACATCAGCGACCAGAGCTCATCAATCACCACAGACTCCTATTACGTGCTTGACCGCACCCATTTAAAAACAAATTCCGTTTATGCAGGGTTAACTCTTATGTTTTAAGAGTAACCGCGAAAATAAATAAAACACATTTTCAATCCATTCACAAAGCCCGTTCGTCACCTGGACGGGCTTTTGTTTATGATAAGCCGTTCCATCGGTAAATGTGTGAATGTTGCAACTCTTTTCCGGAATTGTGTAACGCTTTCACGGTTTAAAGGGGTCACCTTTGTTCTTTGAAAATGTATTCACAAAAAACACTAAAATGAAAAAATTAACTGTGTATATAATGACCGCATTGCTGTCATTAACGTTTATTCCAACGCAAATGAAAGCGGGTGCGGAATTTGTTCCTATTTCAATGGCTGCTCCCAAACCGGTTGAATCACCCGAATTCAGGGCTTTACTCGCGAGGTTAGATGAAATTAAAGCGCTGGATAAGTCAAAACTGAATTCGACTGAAAAGAAACAATTGCGTAAAGAAGTACGCTCGATAAAAAAAAATCTTAGAGAAAATCATGGAGGAATTTATCTTTCTGTCGGTGCAATAATAATTATCGTACTGCTGTTAATTCTTTTGCTTTAAGAATTGCAATTGAATCAGAAAATAAGCTTGAAACAAATCGAATATACATTTTAAATCAGTTACCCTTTTAAAACAACTATCATGGGAAATTTACTTTATGTTATTGCAGTTATATTAATCATTGGATGGCTCATTGGGTTTGTCGGCTATAGTGCCGGAGGCCTCATCCACGTTCTTCTTGTTATTGCAATCATTGCGGTAATACTGCGGGTTATACAAGGAAGAAAGATTCTTTAAAAATCATTCTACACCTGCTTAAGTAAAACCAAACTATTAAGTGTGAATGATGTAACTCTTTTCAGGAATTGTACAACGTTTTAAGTAATTAATGAACTCACCTTTGTACCGTGAAAATTCATTCACAATATAAAAATTAAAAAAAATGAATACAACAGAAGTAAAAGGAAACTGGAATGAGCAGAAAGGCAAGTTCAAACAGAAATTTGCAACATTAACCGACAATGACCTGATGTTTGCTGATGGTAAGAAAGATGAGATGCTTGGAAAACTTCAAATTAAGCTTGGCAAAACAAAAGAAGAATTGCACGAAATCATCGGAGCACTTTAACCAGGCTCTTTATTAAAAGGATACCGTTTAGCGGGCACTCGTTAAACGGTCCTTTTTAAATTACTTCTTAAAAATTCTAAAACAACAATCATTCAAATGAAAAAAACAATTTTAACAATTGACAGGTTAACCAAAGCTAACAGAGAATATAATAACCGGATCCTTTTAAAATCAAACATCCTTACAGCACAACATTTATATGAAGAAAACAGAATCAAACAAATTATGCCGGCTATTAGGTCACACCTGGCTTTATAAAGATTATTCCAATTGTATGAAAGCAAATGGTGATAAATATGATTTTACAGCTTCCCGGGTTTGCACATTGTGCAGGAAGCACGGTTACTTTTACGATGAATGGCAAAGCGAAAAAAAAACCAAACTTGATTTTCAAAGCGATTCTCAATCCGCAAAACAACCTCCGCATTTACAGGTGCAATAAAAATCCTGACGCAATTTTTTGACATCACTCAAATAAATAAAGCCTGTTTCCCGGCAGGTCTATGTGTGAATGATGTAATTCTTTTCTGTAATTGTGTAACGCTTATCAGCATACAGGCAGGCACCTTTGTATTGTTGTGAAATTTCATTCACAAAATAACGAAACACAATGACAACAAAAAAAAATTTAGGCATCTGGATGGATCATTCAAGCGCACATTTAATGGAATTCACACCCGATCCCATTGAAACAAACATCATTGAATCAAAATTTACTCACCAGGAAAAAGAGCATAGCCTGGGTAAGAGCGAACACATAATGCACAATAAGGAACAACATCAGCAATCAGAATATTACAAAAAGCTGGGCGAGACTATTATAAATTATGATGCGGTAATTCTCTTTGGTCCCACTGATACAAAAGTTGAGCTGTTTAACATTTTAAGAGCCGATCATCGTTTCGCAAAAATAAAAATTGAAATAAAACAAACGGATAAAATGACAGAGAACCAACAGCACGCTTTTGTCAGAGAATATTTTTCAAAAGGCTGATATACTTTTTTGATAAACAGCAGATCTCTGGATGGCTAATTAAAAAATATATATATAAATGAGAAAGATAGCAATATCAGGATTGGTTGCAGGTGTTATTTTGTTAATCTTTAGTGAACTTGGATTGTACATTACCATTTGGTTTTTACCGGGTATTGCAATGGAATATTTCAGTCCGGCTTTTGATACGCAGCAAGACAGGATTATGATTTATTACATACATCCTTTCATAATAAGTTTGGCACTCTCCTGGTTTTGGTCTCGCTTTAAAGGAGTTTTAACAGGTTCTTTTATTGCACGTGGCATCGAATTCGGATTGATATATGTATTGGTTGCAACCTTTCCAATGATGTGGCTTATTTATAGTGCAATGGATGTTTCGCTGGCAATGGTTGCAACATGGTTTGTACTGGCATTGATACAAGGTGTAATTGCAGGATTAGTTTTTGAAAAAATGAATCCATAAATAAATCAAATGACAAAGAATATTAAATCGTTTAAAATCTTTTTGCTTACAGCGATTACCTCCCTGTTTATAAGTGCTGCTGTTCCTGTTAAAAATATTTATACGCTCTCCGAAGATTATGTGGTAACTATTCATGGTACTTCTAATCTGCACAATTGGGATCAAAAAGTTGGAATAGTATCGGGGGATGGTATTGTAAGCTGGAATAAAGACGGAAGCTTTGACTTAGATGCAATCAATATAAAAATGGATGTACATTCCATAAAAAGCGATAAGGGTTCAATCATGAATAATAAAACCTATAAAGCACTGAAAGCAGATGACTATCCGCAAATTATTTTCATGCTCACTATCCCGGTTAAGTTCATTCAAAGCAAAATAAATGAAAAAGCTATTTCAGCAAAAGGTAATCTCACTATTGCCGGTGTAACCAAATCTGTTGATATGCAGGTAAAGGTATTTATGCAGGAACACGAAAGATTGGCATTTGAAGGATCACAAATCATAAAGATGACAGATTATGGTGTTGCTCCGCCTACCGCTTTTTTCGGAACGTTGAAAACCGGGGATGAAATCACACTCAATTTTAAAACAAGTTTTACAACAACAAATAATTTAACAAACAATAGTCATCCGGAATTATAAATAAAAACAATTATGATAAGTTCAATCAAACAATTTCGACAACTGACAATATTTATTATGGCAGCTATTAGCTTTTCCGCAGTGGCACAGCAAGAATCATTACAATATTTTCGTCCAAACAACAAGCAGGGTTTAAATATTTTTGAAACTACTAAAAATGATACAACTCCTTTTACAGGAATAAAGGTAAGAGTTGGCGGCAATTTTACACAGGATTTCCAGGCTATCAGCCATCAGAATAATGCAACACCTGTATTTGATGCAGACAGTGTCAATACCAATCAGCTCATTTCTCTGACGAACGGATTCAACCGCGCTATGGCTAATCTGAATATTGATGCACAGTTAGTGGATGGCATCAGGATGAATCTGACCATATACTTATCTACGCGCCATCACGAGGAAACATGGGTAAAGGGCGGGTATGTTCAGTTTGATAAATTACTTTTCCTTAAAAGTGCTGTAATTGACAACATAATGAAAAGTGTTACCATTAAGATAGGAGATTATGAAGTTGACTACGGTGATCAGCATTTTCGGAGAAGCGATGCAGGCAATGCCATTTACAATCCGTTTATAGAAAATTATATTATGGATGAATTTGCAACAGAAATCGGTGGCGAAATTTACTATCATCCTCAAGGTGGCTTAATTGCTATGGCAGGAATAACCAATGGACAACTTAATCCTACTATTGTAAAATCATCGCAAATTGACTCTGCTACTGGCAAGCTGAATACATATGCTCCCGCATTTCACGGCAAGTTGGGATACGACCGCCAATTCAATGATGATTTCAGGTTCAGAATTACAGGTTCATGTTATATGGTAAAAAGCGGTGCAAGCAATACATTATTCGGAGGTGACAGAGCCGGATCGCACTATTTCCTTGTGATGGAAAATACTGATGCCACTGTTGCTGGCAATGCCTTTTCAGGAAGATACAACCCTCAGTTCAAACAGCAGGTAACAACTTTTATGATAAACCCGTTCATTAAATTTAAAGGCATAGAACTATTTGGCACTTATGAAATGGCAAAAGGAAGAACGATTACCGAACCGGATATGCGCACGGCAACACAATATGCAGTGGATTTAATTTACCGGTTTCCTGTGGAAAAGGAAAACTTCTGGATTGGCGGACGCTACAATTCTATAACAGCAACCCTTCCGTTCAATCCAACAGGTATAACGATCAATCGCATGGCAGGATCCATAGGATGGTTTCTTACCAAAAATATTATGATGAAAGTCGAATATGTAAACCAGGAATACAAAGATTTTGCATTAACAGACATACGTTCAGACGGAAAATTTGATGGCTTTATGATTGAAGCCTCCATTGGATTTTAACTTTTAATTATAGCAAATGTGTGAATTATGTAACTTATTTCTAAAGTTATGTAATGGTTTTCCTTTTAAGGCAGCCGATCTTTACAAAATAACATTTCTGTTACACCTTTTCCACAGGAAGTGGGAAATTCCATTTTAAAATAGGAAAGGAGTATTACTATTAATAAGATCGGAGATTTGAAATTTGAAATTAAAGCCCGGCCCGTTGACGCATGGGCATTCTATACCATTTTACCTTTCAGTAAGCTTTTAACATGCAATTTACCGCCAGATGCAAACGGACTGGTAGATGCCAAATTTGAATCCTCAATAGAAGTAGAAGAACTAATAAAATTATTCCACCGGGTAGAAAACGGACCTGCAATGATGGAATCACTTAAAATAAATCTATGATTGAAGTTAAAAAAGAAGGAGTTCTTCTGAAGAAAACCACTCATGGTTTTGAAAACGAAGGGGTATTGAATCCTGCGGCAATACGCGATGATGGTTATGTTCACCTTTTTTACAGGGCGGTTAGTAAAGGTAATTACTCCAGCATCGGCTATTGCAAATTGAAAGGGCCGATTACGGTTGAAGAACGCTTTGACACGCCTGTGGTTTTCCCCCAATTCGAATATGAATCGCACGGTGTTGAGGACCCCCGAATTACGAAGATTGATGACCTGTATTATCTTACTTACACTGCGTATGACGGAGTAAACGCACTTGGTGCGCTGGCTACTTCAAAAGATTTGCGGCATTTTGAAAAGCACGGATTAATCGTGCCGCAGTTCGCTTATGATGAATTTAAACACCTCGCGGAATGTAAAGGCGCTATCAATAGAAAATATTCCCGCTATAATAACCGCAACCACCTCCCTCCTAAACCTGATAAAAATATTTTCGTCTGGGATAAGAATGTAATTTTTTTCCCGAGAAGAATAAACGGAAAGTTGTTTTTTCTTCATCGCGTAAGACCTGACATTCAAATAGCTTCGGTAAATAATATAAATGAACTCACAAAAGAGTTTTGGGAGAATTATTTTCTTCATCTGGGCGATAACATCGCGCTTGTTCCCCGGCATAAACATGAAGTGAGTTACATAGGTGGGGGATGTCCCCCTATAGAAACAGAGCACGGTTGGTTATTGATTTATCATGGAGTGCACGATACTACGAAAGGATACGTGTATTCGGCTTGCGCGGCTTTATTGGATTTAGAAAACCCTCTGAAAGAAATTGTCCGGCTACCCTACCCGTTGTTTAAGCCTGAGCACGAATGGGAATTGAAAGGCGAAGTAAATAATGTGTGTTTCCCTACGGGTACCGCTTTGTTTGAAGACACGTTATATATTTATTATGGTGCTGCCGATGAGCGTATAGCATGCGCCTCCGTAAGCTTATCTGCGCTCTTAGCTGAACTGTTGCTTAATACTAAGAAAGATGAAAAATGAAATTGTTCTCAATAATGGTGAAGATGTAATAAGTGCATTACTTCCTGATGTCAATTCAAAAAATGGGGTAAATCATAAAGCTAATAGGCATGCCCTGCCTGAAATTTTATTCATTACTTCTTATCCTCCACGCGAATGCGGCATTGCTACCTATTCACAGGATTTGATAAAGGCATTGAATAATAAATTCAATCATTCTTTCACAATAAGAATTTGCCCGCTTGAATCGGAAAACGAGAAACATAATTACACGGACGAAATAAAATATATTCTTAATACCGATCACCCCAACGCATTCATCCGATTAGCAAAAACCATAAATGAAAGTGCTGAAATCAGGATGGTTGTGATTCAGCATGAATTTGGATTCTTTGAAAAAAGAGAAAGTGATTTCCAGCAATTCTTAGAGTCTCTATCCAAACCTGTTGTTATTGTTTTTCATACCGTATTGCCGCATCCATCTGAATCATTAAAAATAAAAGTAGAGCAAATTTCCGATGCTTGTGAATCTATTATAGTTATGACCAGATCTTCTAAAAAAATATTGATAAATGATTATGGGGTAACAAAGGAAAAAATTAAAGTTATTCCGCATGGCACACATTTAATACCGCATTCAGATAAAAAGTTTCTGAAGAAAAAATATAAATTATCTGGGAAAAAAATACTCTCCACATTTGGATTGCTCAGCTCAGGAAAAAGTATTGAAACCGCTTTAGAAGCACTGCCTGCTATCGTTAAAAAAAATCCCAATGCGGTATTTCTTATTATCGGTAAAACTCATCCGTCCGTCATAAAACATGAAGGAGAAAAGTATCGCAACTTGCTTGAATCAAAAGTTGCAGCATTGGAAATGGGAAAGCACGTACAATTTATTAATCATTTTTTACCGCTGCCTGACCTGCTGGAATATTTACAGCTCACGGATATATATTTGTTCACCTCTAAAGATCCTAACCAGGCAGTAAGCGGAACTTTTTCTTATGCCATCAGCTGTGGATGTCCTGTTATTTCTACTCCTATTCCTCATGCGCGCGAAGTGCTGCGCAATGATGCCGGAATCATTATTGATTTTGAAAATCCGCAGCAATTAAGTGAGGCGGTAATTAAATTATTGAATGATGACCAGATGAGGAAAAATATAAGCTCAAACGGATTGCACAGGATAGCTTCCACCGCATGGGAAAATGCTGCCATTGCTCATGCTATGTTGTTTGAAAAAATTAGTACTGATAAAATTTCGTTGCAGTATAATTTGCCTGCAATCAACCTAGATCATCTAAAAAAGCTGACAACTGATTTTGGAATGGTTCAGTTTTCTAAAATCAACAAACCTGATATTGATTCAGGATATACATTGGATGATAATGCACGGGCATTGATTGCAATGTGCCAGCATTTTGAATTGACAATTGATGAAGCAGATATAAAATATATTTATACATATTTCAATTTCATAAAACATTGTCTTCAACCGGAAGGTCATTTTCTGAATTATGTGAATCAACAAAGAATTTTCACCGGGCAGAATAATTCAACCAATCTTGCTGATGCGAACGGAAGAGCCATTTGGGCTTTGGGTTATTTGATTTCAATGAGTGCTTTATTGCCAAAAGAACTCACGGCAGATGCAGAATCAATAATGGAATGCGCTTTGTTGAAAGTGAATAATATTCACTCAACGCGTGCCATGGCTTTTGCGATAAAAGGTTTGTATTACTGCAACACTAAAAATAAATCCTTAGAAAATTTATCGCTGATTAAAACACTTGCAAACAGGTTAGTTCAAATGTACAGGCATGAGGCGGATAAAGAATGGCAGTGGTTCGAAAGTTATCTTACCTATGCTAACAGCATTGTGCCCGAAGCCATGCTGTGCGCATGGTCAGCCACAGATGTACCTATATACAAGGAAATTGCCAAATCATCGTTTGATTTTCTTTTGTCGAAAACATTTAGAAAAAACAGAATAAGAGTAATTTCAAATAAAACCTGGTTGCATAAAAGAGAGGAGTCAGTCCCTGTAGTAATCGGGGGTGAACAGCCGATTGATGTGGCTTATTCTGTTATTGCATTAAGTAAATTCTATGATGTATTTAAGCATGAAGATTACCTGCTTAAGATGAAGACAGCTTTCGATTGGTTTCTTGGAAACAATCATCTGCACCAGATTATTTACAATCCCTGTACCGGAGGATGCTTTGACGGGCTGGAAGAAAATTATGTAAATCTCAACCAGGGCGCAGAATCAACTTTAAGCTACCTGATGGCACGATTAACAGTTGAAAAATATTTGAGCAGGAAACAAAAGGTTAAATCCTTACCCGGTCAGTATTTAAAATCAGACTTGCGATTAGTGTAATGTTTGAACGATGTAACTTATTCTAAATATTTTGTAACACCTATTCTTTTAATAGTGTTCACCCTTGCAACGTAATAATTCAGTTGCCAATTAATTTAAAATACCATGATCCAGCAATTATAATTTTAGCCGTTAAGCTTGTGCGAAAAAAAATCACGATTGTTTTTCTGTGCTTTTCAAAAACCCGGTTGTCTTTTGAGTGAGTCTTTGTATTAGAAACAAACAGAAAACATGTTAGGTGTGCAAGTATCAATTCGCACAAGCGAATTTTTCATACTTTCAGCATCTTCCAACCTCCTGATGTCCTGGGATAGCAGGGGATATGAAGCAATCAAAATAACGGGCATAAATATTTATTTTTTTATTATTTTGCACCAAATTAATATTATGAAAAAAATAATTATTGCTGCGGTATTATTCACAATTATTTTTCTTCCCTTTCAAAATTATGCCCAGATTACTGCCGACACTACTTATACTCCGCTGCAATTAGCGATGTCATTAGCAGGGCCCGGAGTTGTTGTTACTAACGTTACCTATATAGGGAGTAGCGGTTCGCGGGCAATGTTCACCAGCAACGGTATCCTTCCTGCCGATTCGGGCGTGTTTTTAACCAACGGAAAGAGTCTATGGCTTGATTTTCCCAGTACACAGAATTTGTCATTTGATGCCCAGCTGCCGGGCGATGCAGACCTTGCAAATTATTTAGGGGCTCCTTTAGCCAACATGTACGATGCGACAGCTCTTGAATTTGATATGTACGTGATGACAGGCGACTCCTTCGAGCTAAAGTTCTTTTTCGCTTCCGAGGAATACAATGATTATGTCAACACTTTATTCTATGACGGGTTTGCCGTTTTTGTTGACGGGCAGAACATTGCTGTGATTCCCGGCACTACGTCACCCATAACCATCAGTACGATTAATAACGGGCAGTCACCGCCCGGAACTCCTGCCACCGGCCCCTGCGAGTATTGTAATTTATATGTTGACAACTGGAATGGCAGCAACTTTTCTTTTGACGGGTATACCACCCTGATAACCGCCAAAGGCGCTTCTATACCGGGGCAGCCCTATCATGTTAAAATTGTTATTGCCGATTTGTACGATCATTTATTTGATACCGGGGTTTTTCTTAAAGGCGGCAGCTTGCAGGCAACGGGAGGGATCAATCCATGCGCAGGATTTACTGTGGATGCCACGCCCGAAGACAGCACGGTTTGCCAAAACACTGTTCAATTGAATGCCACCGCTTCTACCACTACCGTGCTTTATAACTGGACACCGTCCGCAGGGCTTTCCGACCCAAATATTCCAAACCCGGTGGTTAACTTTGCTTATCACCAGCAATATGTAGTTACGGTTACCGATACCGTTACGGGTTGCGTTGCAACCGATACGGTTTTAATTACAGCATTAAGTAATTTTTCACAAATAGCATATAATTGCGGCAACTTCACGTATGATTTGTTTCTTCCTGACAGCGCAACATCGTACTACTGGTTTTCTTATATCGATACGGCAAACGTACCTCATCCATTAACGGATACTACTCAATTTATCGTAGTGAGCGAACCCGGCACTTATGCAGGCACTGCCAATTTTCCGGGTTGCTCTATAAACGGGTATTTTGAATTAATAGATACGTGCAGTGCCACTCCGCGCGTATGGCCGGGCGACTGTAATTACGATCTGGTTGTAAACAATGTTGATTTTCTCTATCTCGGGCTTGCCAATCTTTTTATAGGGCCCGGGCGTACTCCTTATAGTATTGCATGGCAGCCCTTCTTCTGTAATAACTGGCAAAATGTTTTTGCTAACGGAATAAATTATAAGCATGCTGATTGCAACGGTGACGGAGCGGTTGAAATAATCGATACGCTCGCCATATCACAAAATTACGGGCTAACGCATCCGTTCAGGCTTGCTCCTCCTCAAAATTATTCTGTTAATTTTGATTTGAAATTAATCGCCAATAAAGATACTGCCTGGCAGAACGAATGGATTTCTTTTGACCTCGTTGCAGGAACTCCTTCGCTGCCGGTGAATCTCTTATATGGAATTGCATTCACTTTAAACTTTGATAATATTCTTTTAGATAATTCGCAAACTGCCATTTCTTATTCGTCATCAGTTTTGGGAACACTAAACAGCGATATGTATTTTATGACAAAAGATTTTTCGGCTTCGGGAATTATAGATGCCGCTTTGTGCCGCTTCGATCAACTCAATGTTGTCAATGTAAATGGTGTTTTAGGAACCATTTATGTGAAAACAGCCGGAAATATTTCCTCTGTTCAGACGCTTCATTTCAACCTCAGCAATGTATTTGCGATCACTGTTTTCGAATCACCGGTGCTGTTTAATCTCATCGGAGATTCTGTTATCATTATGCCGGGTACTTTGGGAACCGTTGAATTAAATTCACAAACAGGGAATGTTTCCATTGCCCCTAATCCGTTCAGCAAAACCTGTGAAATCAGTTTCAGCATTTCTAAAAAGCAACACGTAAAGCTTGAAATTTATGATGGATCAGGAAAACAAGTTATGATTTTGCAAGACGGATTTCTGAATGAAGGCAAACACAATTATTTGCTGAACGCAAAACAAACAGGTAGCGGAGTATATTACCTCAAATTAACAACTGCTGATTTTACCGAAACAAGAAAAATTGTTGCAGGCAGGTAACAGAAAGCCACTCTCACTTGCGGTTCCGGTGCAACAATTCAAATCAAACGGCAGCAATTCCGCAATTCTTACCTTTGCAAAAATTAATTTCTAATTTCAATAAAATGGCTTTTGATATAGAAATCATCCGCAAGCTTTATTCAGAACTCCCCGGCAAAATTGCAGCAACCCGCAAAGCAGCTTCCCGCCCGCTCACACTAACAGAAAAAATTCTTTACGCCCACTTCGCAGTTCCTGTCCCTTCGGGAGGAGTAAAAGGTGGAAAATATGTTGATTTTAATCCTGATCGTGTTGCAATGCAGGACGCCACAGCGCAGATGGCATTGTTGCAGTTCATGCAGGCGGGCCGCGCGAAAGTTGCCGTGCCGAGCACTGTTCATTGCGATCACCTCATACAGGCGAAAGAAGGAGCAGCAAAAGATTTAGCCACTGCCAATGATAAAAACAAAGAGGTGTACGATTTTCTTGCTTCGGTTTCCAACAAATATGGAATCGGTTTCTGGAAACCCGGTGCCGGAATTATTCACCAGGTAGTGTTGGAGCAATATGCGTTTCCGGGAGGTTTAATGATTGGAACTGATTCGCACACGGTGAATGCCGGTGGTTTGGGTATGATTGCCATTGGTGTTGGTGGTGCCGATGCATGCGATGTGATGGCAGGATTGCCATGGGAATTAAAAATGCCAAAGCTTATTGGCGTTAAGCTCACCGGGAAATTAAACGGCTGGACTTCTTCAAAAGATGTGATTTTAAAAGTTGCGGGCATCCTCACCGTTAAAGGAGGCACAGATGCGATACTTGAATATTTTGGCGATGGGGCAGATTCAATTTCCTGTACCGGAAAAGGAACCATTTGCAACATGGGGGCAGAAATCGGGGCAACTACTTCCATTTTTTGTTACGATAAAAAAATGTCGGACTACTTAAAAGGAACTTCACGCGCTGATGTGGCATCACTGGCTGATTCAGTTTCAGAGCATCTTCGCGGAGATAAAGAAGTGTATGACTCTCCCGAAAAATATTTCGACCAGGTAATTGAAATAAATCTTTCCGAACTCGAACCGCACATCAACGGCCCGTTCACTCCTGATTTAGCATGGCCTATTTCAAAATTTGCGGAAGCGGTTAAGGAAAATAACTGGCCCCGTTATTTTGAAGTAGGGCTAATTGGTTCATGCACCAACTCTTCTTACGAAGACATTACACGTTCAGCTTCCATTGCGCGGCTTGCCATAAAAAAGAAGCTGAAAGCAAAAACAGAATTTACCATCACTCCCGGCTCTGAACAGGTTCGTTACACAACTGAACGCGATGGTTTACTTCAGGAGTTTGAAAAAATTGGCGGAGTGGTTCTGGCAAATGCATGCGGTCCTTGCATTGGACAATGGGCAAGGCACAGGAAAAGTTCCGAACCTAAAAATTCAATACTCACTTCTTACAATCGCAATTTTGCGAAACGTAATGACGGTGATCCCAACACCCATTCTTTTGTAACTTCTCCCGAATTAGTAACGGCTATGGTCTTATCCGGAGATTTATGTTTTAATCCGCTTACCGATACGATTACAAATGAAGACGGAGAAAAAGTAAAGCTGGATGAGCCGATGGGAATTGAAATGCCACCAAAGGGTTTTGCAGTTGAGGATGCCGGTTACCAGCAACCCGCTGCTGACGGAAGCAATGTGGAAGTAATTGTTTCGCCAACTTCCGACCGTTTGCAATTGCTCGATCCGTTTGCTGCATGGGAAGGAGTTGATTTGAAAAATTTAAAATTGCTGATTAAAGCAAAAGGAAAATGTACAACGGACCATATCAGCATGGCTGGACCCTGGCTGAAATATCGCGGACATCTCGATAACATTTCCAACAATATGCTGATTGGCGCTATAAATTTTTTCAACGATAAATCCGATTCAGTAAAAAACCAGCTCACCGGAAATTATGAACCTGTTCCAAAAGTTCAACGTGCTTATAAAGCAAAAGGAATCGGTTCAATTGTGGTTGGTGATGAAAATTATGGTGAAGGAAGTTCGCGCGAACATGCTGCTATGGAACCAAGATTTCTTGGTGTGAGAGCAATTCTGGTAAAATCATTTGCCCGAATTCACGAAACCAATCTGAAAAAACAGGGAATGCTTGCGCTTACTTTCACAGATAAAAATGATTACAACAAAATCCAGGAAGATGATTCGATTGATGTTGTAGGATTAAAAACTTTTGCTCCCGGGGTTCCGCTCACGTTAGTTTTGAATCACAAAGATGGAACGAAAGAAGAAATAAAGGTTAATCATACCTACAACGAAAACCAGATTGAATGGTTCAAGGCTGGCGGGGCATTGAATATAATTAGAAGAGAACTGGCATAAAAAGCTTTAAGTCTTTTATCTGTTTTTATCTTTTTAAATCCGCGTCATCTACGTTCAGGTTTTTTTATTTTCTTTAGCGGGTAATTCCGGCAATGGAAACAGTCCTTCTTAAAAATCAGAAAAAAGTTATCAATGCGTGGGCATTGTACGACTGGGCGAATTCGGTGTATTCGCTGGTAATTACTTCAGCTATTTTTCCGATTTATTACAACTCGGTTACTACTGTTAACGGAAGCGATGTTGTTCATTTTTTGGGAAGGGAATATAAGAACACGGCTTTGTACTCCTATACTTTATCACTTTCATTTTTAGTAATTGCATTTTTATCACCGTTGCTTTCAGGTATTGCAGATTACCGTGGAAACAAAAAATCGTTTATGAAATTCTTTTGCTTATTAGGCGCCTCTGCCTGTTCCATTCTTTTCCTTTTTGAATCTGTAGATACCTTATGGATAGGCATAGTTGGTTTTTTTCTTGCCAGCATCGGATGGGCGGGAAGCATTGTTTATTACAATGCGTTTCTTCCTGAAATTGCTGACACTGAAAACCAGGACAGGGTAAGTGCAAAAGGGTTTGCAATGGGATACGTAGGCAGTTCGTTATTGTTGATTTTTAATCTGCTCATGATAATGAATCCTGAACTCTTCGGAATTACCGATAAATCATTTCCTGCGCGATTTTCATTTTTGCTGGTTGGAATCTGGTGGGTTTGTTTTGCGGGCATCACGTTTTATTTTCTTCCCGAAAAAAAATATCATATTAATTACGAAGGAAATATTTTTATGAAGGGGTTTAATGAATTAGCCGGTGTGTGGAAGCAGTTGCAAACCCAAAAAGCATTATTGATTTTTCTTTGTTCGTTTTTCTTTTACAACATGGGAGTTCAAACAGTAATGTACGTTGCTGCTTTATTCGGTGATAAAGAATTGAAATTGCAAAGCGACCAGCTCATTATAACAATTTTAATCATTCAGTTTGTTGCCATTGCCGGTGCCTATCTTTTCTCTTCCTTATCATTTAAATTCGGAAACCTGAGAGCACTGATGATTGCAATTGTAGTGTGGATTATTATTTGCATCGCGGCTTATTATACATACACTTCTATGCAGTTTTATGTCGTTGCATTTATTGTGGGAATGGTAATGGGAGGAATTCAATCGCTTTCGCGTTCAACCTATTCAAAGATGCTGCCACCAACACATGATCATGCTTCGTATTTCAGTTTTTATGATGTATGCGAAAAAATTGGGCTGGTGCTTGGCACTGCTTCGTATGGATTGATTGAAGAACTTACCGGCAGCATGCGTAATTCGGTAGTTGCGTTAATTACATTTTTTGTAATCGGCTTGATTTTGTTAATTCGCATTCCACGCAAAATGTCAGTGGTCAGTGGATAGTTGTCTTTCGAAAACCGGGAGAGACATTCTTTACTGACCACTGGCTAAATACAACTGACAAAGAAATGATTGTTGACATTTTCATTCCCTGTTATATAGACCAGTTTTTTCCGCAAACTGCTTTTAACATGGTTAAGGTTTTAGAAAAAGTCGGGTGTGCCGTAAATTATAATGTTGAACAAACCTGTTGTGGCATGCCTGCCTTTCATGATGGCTATTTGGATAACTGCAAGGAAGTAGGAACTAAATTTATTCACGAATTTCAAAATGACCATTATATTATTTCACCGGGAGGCGCTTGCGTTAGCATGATAAAAAATCATTATCCTGAAATGTTTCACAACTCCTTACTTCATAACGAATACAAAAGCATACAAAAAAATATTTATGAGCTCAGCGATTTTTTAGTGAATGTGATGAAGATAGTCGATGTAGAAGCAACGCTTGCTGGAGTCGCTTTTTATCATGACAATTGCAATGCTTTGCGTGAATTAAAAATTTATGATGCACCCAGAACTTTATTAAAAAATGTTAAAGGGCTTTCGTTAAAGGAAATTGAAGAGCCGGGTTTGTGCTGCGGATGGGGAGGAGCGTTTGCCGGAAAATTTGAACCGCTTGCAGTTGCAATGGCTGAAGAAAAAATAAATCAAATAATAAAATCAGGTGCGCGATATATTATTTCAACCGACATAGGCTGCCTGATGCACATGGATGGTTACATCAAAAAAAATAACATCCCATTAAAAACAATGCATATTGCTGATGTGCTTGCAGCGTATTAGATAATTTTATAATTCTTATACTCTCCAATTCTCCAACCAGTATATCTTTCAATTGAAAACAATAAACGGTCTTTTGCCGAAAGTTTTCTTTGTGATAAATCAAAATCAAATTTCCAATCCGTGAGTTGGCGAATTCTTGTTTGCATCGTTACCGGATGGGTACTTTCAAATTTTTCAAGCGAATCTATTTTCGAATAATCATATTCAGATGCATTGCCAACATTTTTTTTCACCCACACGTCATCGTGCCACAACTTGTGAAAACTTCTTTGCTTTTCCTGTTGCTTTTGCGGTGGCTTTACCCAGCCATAATGATATATAAAAGCATCAACCGGTTTTACATTTAGTTTCCGTCCTTCCTTTCTGAATCCCTGTGCATCGCGGAATGAATGAATGTTTTTATCATTTCGGATAACACGGATTTCTTTCCGATACCATTTTCTTGAATCGCCAACAAAATCATATGAGCCATAAAAATGCAGGTAATTAAAAAGCAACCCTTCAACACGTTTATCATCTTTATACTTCTGCATGGATTCTCTTATCACAGGCAAATATTTTTCATGCACCGCTTCATCTGCCTGGAGATAAAAAGCCCAGTTGGCTTTGGGAGAGATTTTTGCAAATGCTTTATCGGTTTCTTTGGCTAAAACTTTTCCTCCTTCACGCAAGGTATCATCCCAAATGCTGTCGTAAATTTTAATTTTATCTGAACCGATGTTTTGAATAATTTGTTTTGTATTGTCATCGGAATTTCCAACCATCACAATAAACTCATCACATAAATCAATGATTGAAGTGATGGATTCTATAACGGGATAGTCGAACTTTTCGGCATTCCGTATAAAAGTAAATCCGCTGACGAACATGTGAGGATTGTTCAAAGTTCAAAGTTGAAAGCAGAACTATTCAATTCCTTTAAAAGTACCGGTATAATTAAAAGGAGTTATATCGAGCAATTCTTTTTTTACGGAACTGCTTACCGGTAGTTTGATAATAAAAGCGGCAATTTCTTTGTGACCGATTTTTTTGCTTTTGCGTGAAAGCTCTTTCAGCTTCTCGTATGGCTCAGGATAGTTTTCGCGCCTGAGGATTGTTTGAATGGCTTCGGCAACAACTGCCCAGTTATTTTCAAGGTCGTTTTCAATTGCAGACTGGTTTATTTTTATTTTTCCCAAACCTTTTATTAAAGATTTTATTGCAATGATGGTGTGCGCAAACGGAACACCAATGTTTCGCGAAACGGTTGAATCCGTTAGATCGCGCTGTAAACGCGAAACAGGGAGTTTGCCGGATAAATGTTGGAACACGGCATTAGCAATTCCTAAATTTCCTTCGGCATTTTCGAAATCAATAGGATTTACTTTATGCGGCATGACTGATGAACCTACCTCGCCTTTTTTTATTTCCTGAACAAAATAATTCATCGAAATATACGTCCACATGTCGCGGCACAAATCAATGAGGATGTTATTTATTCTTTTGAGCGAATCGAATTGCGCAGCCATGTTATCATAATGTTCAATTTGGGTGGTGATTTGCGAACGTTGCAAACCCAAGCCCGTAACAAATTTATCGGCAAACGTATTCCAGTCAATTTTCGGGTAAGCGGCAACATGTGCATTGAAGTTGCCGGTGGCACCACCGAATTTTCCTGAATGCGGAATATCATTCAATAATTTAATTTGCTGTTGAATACGATCGTAAAAAACAGCTACTTCTTTTCCTAATCGTGTCGGGGAGGCCGGTTGCCCGTGCGTGTGAGCAAGCATAGGAATGTTTTGCCCGTCTTTAATTAATTGCTTTAATCTCTTGAGAAGGTCGTTCAGTAACGGAAGATATATTTTATTGAGGCAGTCTTTTATGGAGAGCGGTATAGCGGTGTTGTTAATGTCCTGCGAAGTGAGTCCGAAATGTATAAACTCTTTAAAATTATTAAGCCCGTATTCGTTGAACTTTACTTTCAAAAAATATTCAACGGCTTTAACATCGTGGTTGGTTACGGCTTCAATTTCTTTAATCAGCAAAAGGTCGTTCTCATCAAAATCGCGGTAAATATTCTTTAGGTCTTTAAAAACTTTAGTGTTTATTTTTTTAAGCTGGAGTAAAGGCAACCTGCAAAGGGCAATGAAATACTCGACTTCAACTTTTACGCGGTATTGCATTAAGGCGGATTCTGAAAAGTAAGCGGACAACTCGGAACATTTATTACGGTAACGCCCGTCAACGGGAGAAATGGCATTGAGTGTGGTGAGTGGCATAAAAAGGTGAGTTGATTTGCGAAGATAAGGAATTAGGGGCTTTTGGGTTTGTGATGTAAAATAGAATTAATGATTTTTAGCAAATTTGTTAAAAAAATTAACTTTTTAACCGTTGATACTCAAAAACTATGGGGGGTATGTGAAAATTTATCAACTTTTTAAACCACACCCCCCTATTTTTCATACCTTCGTGCCGAAAAGTTCAAATTTAAAAATATAAACCCATATTCTTAACCCCCATGTCCAACTTACGATTTAAAGCCATCGAAGCCAGTATTACGCGTACACCAGCTACGGTAACTCCACCATCACCAAAAATTTCAGATTATTTCGGAAGCAATGTATTTTCGAAAGATACAATGCAGAAATTTCTTTCGAAAGAAGTTTTTAAAGAAGTCAGCTCTGCAATTGAAAGCGCGCAACAGATAAACCGAAAAGTA
>JBIOHJ010000048.1:0-22305 GCA_044448905.1 Bacteroidia bacterium
CCCAACTACATAAGGGGTTATAAAATTATTGTCAATAAACTGCACCACCTGTGTTACTATGGCAACTCCTATCGCGTAGCTGATCTCGTCTTTGGTAAGCAATGCCATGGTAATAGGCAGTATGCTTCCTATGAGCACGCCCACATACGGAATGATATTTAAAATTGAGGCAATCACGCCAAAGAGAATGGCATGATCGAGGTCGAGCAGCAGGAAGCCCGTAGAATTTAAAACCGAAAGTATGAGCACATCAAGCATCAGCCCTTTGAGATATTTTTGAGAAACGGTAGAAATCTTCCGGAGTATGTCCAGGTTTACTTCGGGGTTCCTGCTTTTGCTGACGAGTAAAATAAATTCTTTAAACTTCTCTTTATAATAGGTGAGGAAGAAAATATAAACTGGTATAAGTGCAACGCTTGCAATGAATGATCCGGTTGCTGTAAAGACCCCCAATAAATATGTATCGCCCGACTGGGCTGTTTCCTGGAGCTTCTGGTCGAGCCAGTGGCTTTGCGCGCGTTTTGTAATATTGAATTTGTGGTAAATAAACTGCTGGATGGATTCCCATTTTTCGCTTAATTGCTTTTTCAATGCGGGCATTTCTTCAGCAAAACTTTCAATTTGTGTGTACAGAAAATAAATGAGTCCACCGAAAACCGCAATGGCAAGCAGTATGCTGATGATGATTGCCACCCCACGCGGAAACCTGAACTGAATTAATTTACGCGAAACAGGCATGAGCAAAAAAGTAAAGAATACGGCAATAGTGAACGGTATGAGAAACTCACGCGCCATGACCATTGCCAATACCACAAGAGCGAGCAGTAAAAGCTTTATGGTAGCCTTTACATAAAACGGGGTGTCGTTCCACATAGGTTTTTAATTTAGTATGTAAAAGTACGGGAAATAGGAATTTGGTTTGAGGTTGAAAGCTTATGGTTATGAAAAATAATGTGTAAATTTGATATTATAATAAATAAACCAAAATATAATTCGGGCATAAATTTTTTTTTACAGGATAATTAAAATATATAAAAATATAATCCAATGAAAACAAAAATCAGATTACCAGGCAGGTGCCTGTTTACCGGCATATTTCTTACAGCAGCAATCAGCTTATTCAGCGGTTGCAGTAAAGATGATGATGGTTATGGTTCCGGCTCAGGAGGCTCAGGCAGCCCGGGTGCAAATGAGGTGTGGATGCAAAGCAACGCTTTTACCCCGGGTACGCGTACGGTAACCGTGAATACAACGGTGACATGGACCAACAAGGATGGAGCTGCACATACAGTAACCAGCAGTTCGTTTACGGGCAGTGGTAATATTGCAAGCGGAGGAACTTTCAACCATACGTTTACTGCAGCAGGCACTTATGATTACCACTGTGCATTGCATTCCAATATGAATGGCAAAGTGATTGTGCAATAAATAAAGCTGAACAGATTTTTTTAAGAAAGAATGTACTTACAGTGAAAATAAAAAATATTTTCACCTCGCAATTACAATTTTCCCAGTGCTGCTTTCATTTTTTATACCGGAGATGGTGTAAGCATAAACGCCTTCGGCAAAACCTGAAATATTTATTTCTACCCTGTCTTTAAAGCGCCTTTGGGTTACAACTTTTCCATTCATGTCAGTAATGCTTAATTGCAATGAATGCTTTGATGAAGAGATGAACTGGAGAATTTCGGAAGCAGGATTGGGAAAAACAATCACTTCATTCAATGAATTCAGCTCAACAACATTTGTAAATACAAAACACAATGTGTTGGAAGCTGTGCTGCATCCGTTTGAATCGGAAACAAGTAACGTGTAGCAGCCATCCGAAACTGAAGTAAGCAATGGCTGGTTTGCACCCGGAATTATTTGGTTGTTGAGCAGCCACTGGTAAGAATAATTGCTTCCTGTTATTGACGAAAAAATCGTATCGTTCAAATACGTTATCTGTGGTTGCGGGGGTTCAACCGGGCAGCAATGGATTATGGTGATATCAATAGTTTCGGAAGTATCAGAACAATTTGGCGAATTACATACAAAAACATAAATTCCGGTATGCCAAACATTTAAAAACGTATTGGTGCTTACAATAACCGGTGGCTGCTGCGAAATATCAATCCATTGCGGGCTTCCCATACAATTTGGTCCATAAAGAAAATGCAGAATGGTATCACACAATTCATAACATCCGGTAATCATGCCGCTGAAATCGAGAGGAGGGTTTATGGTAATTGAATTGCTTTGGGCTGAACATCCAGCGCTGTCGGTTGCAATAACAGAGTAATTCCCCTGCAGCGTAACATTAATCTGGGGATTGTTTATATTATCATAATTAATTATTTGCCCGTTGCTCCACAGGTAAATTCCGTTGGTAAACGGATTGGTAACTTGAAGAAGCGTATTGTTCCCCGCACATAAATATCCTGAGGGTGTTGATATGATGACCGGATCAGCAGGGTTGTCATATATAGTTACAGTCAGCGTGTCGGAAGTGTCTTTACAACTATTCGTATTGTCGGTTTCAATTAAATAGAGCAAATACGTGCCGGGCGGAGTTGTATAAGGATAATTAAAACTACCCGTTGTTGAGACAATTTGGTTGGAAGGCAGCTCATGCCATTCATAACCAAGCGATGTGCCGCCAGAAGCATCCAGGTAAACCCCGTTTCCCGCGCATACTTCATTAATTCCTTTTATGGACGCAACTGGGGGTTCTGAAATGTTCACTTCAACATCAGGTGTGGTATAAATGCAATTATTCGCATCGGTAACTTCAACAAAATAATTTCCTGTAACGGATGGCACAAATGTTTGCAGAATTGTGCTGTCGTTCCAGAGATAGGACACACCGGCTGGTGCAGTCAGCACAATCGCATCATAGCTGCACTGATTAAGGGGACCGGGCGGAGTAATAATTCCCGGGGTAGGAGAGGGGTTTACAAAAAGATTTTGCGAAACTGTATCGCGGCAGCCTTTTGAATCGGTAACCATCAGCACAGCCGTAAAATTACCGCTTGCATCGTATGCCCTCACCGGGTCGAGATTAAGTGAAGAAATACCATCGCCAAAATTCCATTGCCAGTCAATTAATGGTGATGCACCATTATTAGTTAATGTAAATTGAACGGGAGTCAGCTGGCAGGTTGGGGATGGATTCAATGTAAACGAAACTGAAGCGCCCGGAATATCCACTGTGTGTGTGCTCACTGTAGTGCAGGTTGCATAGGTAATAGTAAGGGTAACAGTATAGGTACCCGCATTCTGATAAACATGCTGCGGATTTTCCAGTAAGGATGAATTGCTGTCGCCAAAATTCCATGTGTATGAACTCACAGTGGTTCCGGGTAGAGTCAGAGAGAGATTTATAAACTGTGTCGGTAATCCTGCACATGCGGGTTCAAAATCAAAATCGCACGAACCGAGAACAGTTGCTAAAGCGGTGTCACCGATTCCACAATTTGGAGGAGGAGGAGTGAGATTTACTACTGTTCCGCTATAAACAACTACATAATACCCGGGCTTAGAATACAGGTGTGTGGGATTGGTAAGTGATGAAAAATTATTTGCTCCGCTGGCGGGGTCATCAAAATTCCATAATGCGCCCGTTACACCAGCTGAGGCAAATCCTGAAAACAAAATAGGGTTGCAGTTATCATTCATAACACTTGCTGAAATAAATTCTGATGATGTGCAGGTTGAAGGAACACAAGGCTGCGAGGAAACGGGGAACCCATCCGATACTGATGTGCAGCCAAACGTGTTTGTAATCAGCACCTGGTAAAAGCCGGTTTGTGTGGAGTTAAGCACAGGTGATGTTGCGGCCGGAATGGCAACACTGTTGTTAAGCCATTGATACGAATAACCCGGGTTAGTAGCTGCATATAAAGTTACATTTACCGGGGTTGGAATGCAAAAAATATTTGGTGATGGTGAAGTTAAAATTGCTTCGGGCGATGGGTTTTCTGTTACATAAAAGCTCAGCAGCGACCGGCATGAATTAGCATCTAAAGTTGTCAGGGAATAATTTCCGCCATTAGCGAGTGTTATATTTTGTGCCGTGCCAATTAAACTATTCAGCGAATCTTTCCACTGGTAAGAAGAGGCTGCTGATGAAACAATGTTTAAAGTATTTCCCGAACAGAATACCGGGACAGGAGGAACGATTGAAGCATTCGCAACAGAAGTAACCAAAGTATTTTTTGATGCATTCACAGCGGTGCAATGTTTCAACGTGCATTGTACTGCGGCTGTTCCGGCAGCATTGTGAAACTCCACTTCAATTTGCTTGGTGCCCTGCCCGCTTTTTATGGAAGCAAGAGAAGATGTCACCGACCATTCGTAATATGCAGCGGGCATATCAGGAACTGTAATGCTGTAATTATAAACTCCATTCACACAAGCTGTTGAAGGACCGTTAATGCTTGCCGAAGTAACTTCATTTACCGTATAGAAAACAGTATCGCTCTTGCAGTTGTTTCCATCCACATCCTGCTGGATGCAATATAATTTGTGAGGGGGCGAACCCGACCAGCTTACATTACAGCTTATTTTATCTACACCCGAAGCACTTAAGACTGTTCCGCCTGTTGTACCCCAAACAAGGTAATGATCTGGCAAGGCACCATAGGCAGTATATGTATATGCATTCCCCAAACAAATATCCGAAGACCCTGAAATAGAATCTATAGGTGCCGTTGTTACACAATGAATTTTAAAAGTGTCGGGCAGTTCACAAAAAAGTGCCGCACTCACAGGCAAAGCATAAACTGAATAATATCCCGTATCAGGACATAAAAAATGAATAAATCCGCCATTAATAAAAGTTTGCGTTGAAATAATTCCTGAAGGATTCACAATCGTGTAATTAAACTGGCCGGAATATCCTGTCAAAAAAGCGAAAACCGATGCGGAGTCATTTTTACAAACTTTATTATTTCCATTTATAGAGATTTGCTGTGCAACAACAATTTGCATTGCGCCATTTCCTGTACATCCCAAAAAAGTATTCTGATAATTCACGGTAAGCGAACAATTAAGAGCCTGGTAAGAAAATTCAATAGTTATTTCATGTGTACCATTTCCTGAAATGGTTCCGGCATTCGAGGGAGAAAGATTCCATGAGTAATTTGTTCCCGGTACAAACGGAACTGAATAGGTATAGCCCTGGTACGTACACACGGTGTCTCGTCCGCTGATTCCCGAATTACTTGCTATAACAGGAATATTTAAATAGGCTGTATCGGTACATGTTCCAAGACAATTCCCCACACCAAGTGTAACCAGCCCGTTACCCGAAGTGTTATTCCACACTACCTGTATATTATTGCTGTATGGCTGTGATGAAATTATTGTTCCGCCTGTTACGCTCCAATAATAATTATTGCAAACAGCGGATGTTGAATAAACAGCGGTATCCCCTTCGCAAACAAGTGAGCGGCATTGTATATCAGGTCCTGTAGTATTTGTAACGTTTACAACAAATGAATCAACTGCAATGCAACCGCAATCAGTGGAAGCTTCAAAATAAATGGTATATGTTCCGGCATAGGGATACGTATGCGAAACATCCAGTGCATTTGAAGTGTTTCCATCGCCAAAATCCCAGTGAAAATTACCGGCATTGGTTGTTTGATTCAAAAATGAAACCGACTGCCCTTTACAAATATTTATCTCGTGGTTTATTGCAGCAGGCGATGAAGTTAGATTTATAAATGGTGAAGGTGTGACAGCATAAGTTTGAGAATGACTTTGCTGGCTACCGTTTGCGAACGTTTCTATATACGAAATGCTCCCATTTGCATAAGCAGTTGTGATAGATTGCCAGGTAACAGTTACACTGTTATTATTTATTGTATGAATGGAATCACCGGTAAAACTCCATTGATAAGTGCTTCCAGTATGAAAAGGCGCTACATAAGTATAAGTTGCTCTTTCGCAAACGATGGGATACGAATTTGTATCGGGAATACAGCAGGGACTTTCGATAACTGCAAAGGTTGCTGTGGCTGAACACCCACATGCGTTATAAATGGTAGTCGTGTAATTTCCGGAAGAGCAAAGATTAGTTAAATCTTGAGTTGTTTCACCTGTTGACCATATATAAGCAAATGGAGGACAAGCACCAGCAACTGAAATATATATTGATGCGCAATTACCTCCGCAGACATCCAGGTTCAAGCTATCGGGATAAATAAAAATTAAACTTAAAGCAGTAGTAAACATTGTATCAAGAGTACAGCCTGCAGAATCTACGATATGTAAAAAATGTGTACCTCCGCATAAGTTGTTAAAAATCGGAGGCATCGAAACGGAATATAAGCCAATAAAAGCCCCGTCAATATTAACCTCATAAGGATATGCAGCATTTGTAATATCAAAAACAAGAGTGCCGGTACAATTACTGTCACACGAAGGAGTAGTAAAAAAGGGAACTATGGGCCCAAAAAATAAATTACACTGTGCATTTGTTTTTTGCATGGGTGCTGTAAGCAGCAAAAGCAAAACAATTTTTCTGATGTGTTTCATGACCTGGGGCTAAAAAAGAAATGTAATAGTATAAAATTTTTCAAGTCAAAAGTAAAGCAAGGTTTATTAATGCCCAAATCAATTTATAAAAGATCTTACCTGCTCAACGCCAATTCCGGACGTAATTAAATTACATTGATTGGTCACGAAATGATGAAAAGGCGTTGCAGGGATAAAAATATTAAAAGGGAGTGCTTTGCAGTTTGCAAGTGATTGTAGTAAAGAAATTTTTTTCAATTTGCTGAATTCTCAATTCAGCATCACCGGCATCACAAGCATTAAAATTTCTTCGCCTTTTATTTTGGAGTTGGCAGGGGTAATAATGCCGGCACGGTTTGGCAAAGAAAGCTCCATGTTTATCTCATCGGTAGCGAGGTTGGCGAGCATGTCAATCATAAAACGCGCGTTAAAAGCAATTTCCATATCGTTGCCTTTATAATCGCAGGCAAGGCGTTCGGTAGCTTCGTTGCTATAATCAACATCTTCAGCCGATACATGCATTTCGCTTCCGGCAATTTTAAATTTTACCTGGTAGGTAGTTTTATTCGAAAAAATAGAAACCCGCCTGATGGAATTTAAAAATGCCTGCCGGTCAACAGTGAGCTTGTTGGGGTTCTCGAGCGGAATAACGGCTTCATAATTGGGATAGCGCCCGTCAATGAGGCGGCAAATAAGATTCATATTATCAAAACTGAAAAAAGCATTGGCTTCGTTATAATCAATTTTTACTTTTACGGTTTCGGAGGGCAACGAGGTTTTTAAAAGATGCAGCGGCTTTTTCGGAATAATAAATGAAGCGGTATTATTTGATTTGGTGTCATTCCTGCGGTAGCGCACCAGCCGGTGTGCATCGGTAGCCACAAACGTTATATTGTCTTCGCTGAGCTGGCAAAATACGCCTGACATTACGGGGCGTAAATCATCATTTCCGGTTGCAAAAACGGTTTTGTTAATAGCTTCGGCTAATACATCGGATGGTAATTCAATGCTAGAGCTTTTTTCGACCACCGGGACTTTCGGAAATTCTTCTCCATCCTGCCCCGTGAGCTTATACTTTCCGAAATCGGAACTCATTTCAACCTGGAAGCTTTTTTCTTTTATGGAAAAAGTAAGGGGTTGTTCGGGAAATGTTTTTAATGTTTCGAGCAATATGCGTGCAGGTATTGCAATCTTTCCCGATTCTTTCGATTCCACTTTAATCCGTGTGGTTATGGTAGTTTCCAGGTCAGAACCTGATATGGTGAGGTCACCGTTTTTAATTTCAAAAAGAAAATTATCGAGGATTGGCAGCGGTGTGTTGGCATTAAGAACTCCGCTTATAGCATGCAACTGTTTTAGTAAAGCTGAACTGGATACAATAAATTTCATTAGTCGGGTTAATTAGGGTAGTGAAGAGAAAATAATAATTAGTGACGACAAACGTACATGATTTTTTCAAAATCTCATAGGCTTGTTAAAAAAATATACGGTGATTTTCAATTTATTGTTTTGCCGACTGTTTAACGGGTTGTGAAACAAAATCGGCAGGCTGGCGGAACAATTTATTGAAAACATAATACTGCACATTTACTATGGGGGTATCATCATCAATTAAGCCATACATATAATCCGGATCATAAAAAGGAATTTCGTTAGAAGAAAATGATTGCATTGTTTTGCTTTTTTCGGTAATTGGCATGCGATAAAAAACAATTTTCCGTTTTGCATTTTTATTATCCGTTACAGTTATTGCCCTGTATGGATTTGATTTTTTTATTGAATCGATCTGAAAATTATTAAGTCCGTGTGCTTCACTCTCATAATTTATATTTTGAAATTGCGATAAGTAGCTCATTATTTTATTCTGATCGGCAAATGGTACCGGTTGATTGCCGGGGTAGCCTGCAAGTGTGAATGACTGGTTGCTTTGTTTTGTAATAATAAAAGAAGAAGAGTCTTCGAAGCTTTCTGAAATTACAGAATTGATTTCCTGTTCATTTAAGTTAAACACACTATGCATTTTCCAGTCCTGGTACCTGACAATAAAACGGGTGGTTAGATACCCATTAAATCCCGGTATGTGAATTACAAACGGCTTGGAAGAATTTTCGATATACATAAACGTTCCTAACTGGTCTTCGGTAGCCGATCCTACATAAATGACTTTGGTGAGCTTATTATTTTGATAAATCTCAGTTTTAATTCCTTTTGCGGCAATATGCTTCATAATAGTATTGTATGCAGCTTTTGCAACCGGGCTTCGCACTTCCATATTTTTCAGTGTAAAAAGCAGCATGTTTATCGCGTCATTACGCGCCACGAATTTTTCGTTCACCAGCCATTTGCCCGGAGCTTCCTTGGTAACGGTAACCTGGTTCCCAAATTTATCAGCAAGGAAAATTTTAGTAACCGAACCGGTATCTTCAACGGAGAAATTGCTCAACTCTTCGCGGATCGTTCCTTTGCGTTGGGTGATGATAAGATATGCAGCAAGTGCTAACAGCATTATGCTGAAGAGAAGAGTGAATTTATTATTTTTCATTTAGTTCTGAATTTAAAAGTGTAATCGAAACGGTCAGGCAAATTTTCTTTTTCGCAAATAAAATTTTGTAATTCCGAAAATCAAAAGAATTAATAATGGTCCCACAGTGACAATTGCCTGCCACATGGTTTTTGAACTTTCAAGTTTGGTTTTATCGAGGATGCGAAGCTTTAATTCCTTTGCACGGATTCCGATTAATCCAGAGTCATCGCACAAATAATCCATCAGGTTTAAGAGAAAATTTTTATTTCCGTAATATTCTCCCGTATAGCGATCGAATCCCAAAGGCATTGCCTGACCGGTTGCTGCGCGGTAGTCATTACGAATCAAATCTCCATCCGATAAGATTGCCATTTTAGTAAAAACGCTGCTTTCTTTAAATCCTATTTTTTTATTTTCAGCAATTGAAGGAGGAATGCGGTTGGTATAGTTGGATGTAAATTTTCCTTCGAGCAAAACCGCAAGTGTTTTATTAGGAGAATTATATTGCCTTACATCAGGTTTTTTTCTCATCAATTCAAGGCTTACGCGTGCAGGTGCATTTTGTGTTTTTGAATATTGGGAAGAAGTAAGAAGGATTGTTTTTTTAACACCGGGTGCAGCTATCGTATCCATGCTTGCGGCAAACTGGAAACGCACAGCATTTATATTATTTACTATAGGATGTTTCGATTCGGGAATCACAAGTGGAAAATAAAACCACGGCAATAATTTTTGCTGTGGCTTGTTACCAACGTTGCCGGTTACAACCGGAATAGGCGCAGCAAGCAGGTCCTGAACCAAGTCATAATTAATGCGAACCCCGTATCGAAAAAGCATATCATCAAGATTTAAATCGCGGGCATACGCAATAATTTCATCGGCATTGGCAAGGCTGTCCATCTCTGCCACTAACTGATCAATCAGCCATAGAACTTTTCCGCCTTTCATGATAAACTGGTCAATAATAAATTTATCTTTTTCATCAAAAGCTGAATCGGGTTTGGCAATAATGATTGCCTGGTAATTATCCAGCGCATCGAGCTTGCCGTTTATTTTGCGATATTCAACAGGGTAAAATTCGCGAAGCGTATTTGAAAAATCTTCTACATAATTTTTTTTCAGTTCGCCATGCCCTTCGATAAAAGCAATTTGTGGCGGAACTTGCACGGTAATCTTACGGATGGTGTTAATAATTTCATATTCCAATCCCTGTATGGAGTTATTAAGCATTTGTTCGGGCGGTGCGCCAATCTGGTCTTTTAGAAACTGAGCAGCAATTTCCTGGCTGTGATAATTGAAAATAGCCCCGGGAAAAATTACCTGCTGCGATGCGCTTTCTTTGCTTTTCGATTCAAGCGTGGTAGGCTGCAGCCCTTTCGAGTAAAGCTGCTTGTATAAATCGTTTCGCTGATTTTGATCGGGATTAGCTGACGGATCTATAAACTGGTATTCGAGATTTCCTTTTGAATAATTGCGCATTTCATCGAGCATTTCTTTGGTTGCATTTTCCAACCTGGTAAAGCCCGGTGGAAAATCGCCCGACAGGTAAACTTTTATATACACCACATCGGTTAAATTTTTCAGAATTTCCTTCGTGGATGGCGACAGGGTGAACCGTTTTTCGGATGTTAGATCGAATCGTGTAAAAACAAAACCCGAGATCACATTTAGCAAAACAATAATAAAAAGTATCAGCGAAAGCTGAATGCTGTTTTGCCTTTTCAGATTCTTTCGTTTGCTCGCAGGCGCGATTTTTGTTTCTACCATTTGCGGCTTTCTAAAATTGTTTTGGTAAGCAAAATGAAAACAGCAATCATCGAAATAAAATAAACCGCATCGCGTGTATCAATCACACCCCTACTCATGGATGAATAATGCGCGCTGATTCCCCATTGATAGATGATATTGCTGATGCCCGCTGACGGAATAAACCCGCTGATGGATTCGAAACCCGAATAAAAAATAAAACATAAAAACAATCCAATTACAAAGGCAATTACCTGGTTGTCTGAAATTGATGAAGCAAACAAACCGATTGCCGTAAAACCGCCACCCAAAAAAAGCAATCCTATATATGAACCCCAGATGGCACCGCTGTCAACATTACCTTTTGGCGCGCTTAAATTATAAATGCACAGGTAATAGAGTAGGGTAGGGAGGAGTGAAAAAAGAACAAGAATAAATCCTGCAAAATATTTTGCAAGCACAATTTGTAGTTCGGTTAATGGTCGCGTTAGCAACAATTCAATTGTGCCTGATTTTTTTTCTTCAGAAAACAACCGCATGGTAATGGCCGGAATTAAAAACATATACACCCATGGTGTGAGGATAAATAAGCTATCTATATTCGAAAAACCGCTGTCGAATACATTGAACTGCGTATCGGGAAAAACCCACATGAATAAGCTAAGCGTAAGAAGGAATACCACAATTACTATGTACCCGATAAGCGAGTTGAGAAAAGTGTTGATTTCTTTTTGTAAAAGAGAAAACATTGCTATGAACTGAATTATGATCCCGATGAATAGGAAGAATTATGAATTGTGCTGTGCTATAAAAGATTTGCAGCCGGCAAAACTACATAAAAAGGAATTTCATTTATGATTAGTTAAAAAAGGTAATTGAGGTAATTGAAAAATAACTTATTCAACTGCGCTTTGTATTTTTGTCGGACACAATGATGATAAATGAAACTTCACATAAAAAAAAAGCTCTCTAATATTTGTCTTTTATTAGTAAGCACACTGGTTGCGATATTAGTCGGTGAGTTTACAATCCGCCAATTTAATAAATCAAAGACATGGACAAGTTGGAGAGAAAGTGCAGATATTTTAAAAACGATGATCAACGATGCTAAGGTAGGTTATATCCGAAATCCTGATACCAGCTATATAGGCTCCCTAAATGCTGTTTGTAATATAAATAGCATGGGTTTCCGGGATTCTAATTATAATGTCAGAAAAGGGAAAAATAAAAAACGAATTTGTTTTATTGGCGATTCAGTGACGGAAGGATACGGTATTGAGGTGCCTCAGAGGTATTCAAATCTTACAGCTGTAAAAGCAAACTCCTTAGCGCAAAACAATTCCATTGAGTACGAATCGTTAAATTTCGGTATTTCGCGATATGCAACGTCTAATGAACTTGCAGTTTTAAAAAATTATGTGCTTCCAATGGCTCCTGATATTGTTTTTCTTCAAATATGTTTTAATGACATAGCACCAAATAAAGAGTATGATCTATCGCTACCAATTAAGGGTTTGCCAAACCTAGATGACGAGACAGAGGATTACAAAAATTTTTTCGTTAAGATTTTTTTGCAAAAACATTCTGCGCTTTATTTGCTTTTAGCAGAGAAATATAATTACATACGCCTGAAGTCAGGCAAATCCAATTCTATTTTAGATGACGTCTTACGCATTAATGCTGATGATATGATTAAAACCAATTATTTTATTGAAGAAATAAAAAAAGTGTGCAGCGGAAATAAAATAAGATTAATTGCATCGTATATTCCATTAGAAGCAGAAGTTATCATCAAATCTGAAGAAATGAGTTTTCATATAAACAACATGTTAGAGAATACATGTAAATTGCACAACATTGAATATTTGAACACCCTAAAAATATTCAGGCAGATAAAAGACGATTTATATTTGGACGATTGTCATCTGAATACAGAAGGGAATAAAATTGTTAGTGAACTGATTTCCGAAATACTATAAATATGTTCACAAAATTTTGAATCTTTATATGCACGCCAACACCCTGCAGGTCTAAAAATACCTTCAGGGTTTAACATCAAAAAAATATTCATCATTTGTTTACCCCTTCAACACTCAAAACTTTTATAAAACTCCACGCTTCGGGTTTATCATTAAACAAAGGTTTTACCTGCTGCCAGGTTGTTTTAAATAGCTCCGATTGTAAATAATTTTCCAACGCTTTTTCCGAATCCCACAAGCTGTATGTGTAAAGAATATTTTTTTCTTTCGTGTAGTTCCACAATTCCAAATGATTGCAGCCACTAAAATTTCTAATCTCCTGTTTAGACGAATTGAACAAACGCAAGAATTCATCAACATGAAATGGATAAACCGGAAGGCGTACAAGACGAATAAGCATTAGAGGATTGTTGGTTGTTGATTTTTGAAGGACGACTGACGACTCCTACTTAAAATCTATCCGCACAATATCACCGTAATTCATGCCGAGCAACCCGGCAGCATTTCCCTGGTTGAGGGCAATTTCGAGATAACCTGCGCTATTAAATAATGCGAGCAGCTGTCCTCGCGGAACATCACTGTATTTATTACTAAGTGTGGTAATTATGTATTCATCCCTTCGGGCATTGATAACAAATTTTTTTCTTGTCCCCATCCTTTCAAATAGCTCTTTATTAATATTAGTAATTACATTTTGAAATTCATCAATATAAATTACGGTTCCTTTAATGGTGCCCTCTTCAATTACCGGCTGCAAGTGTGTTCTTTGTACAAAATTTTCGACTTTGCTGCCAAGCAAATAAAAATCTCCGCCATTTGCAAGGAATACCGCCACTTTGGAGATTTCTTTTTCATATAGAGCAGCTTGTATTTCCTGAACCGGAAATAAGGAAACTATTTCAGAAGGTGTTTCATCAAAAGCAAGTGAAAAAAAGCCGTCATTCAATCCGATAAAAAAATGATTTTGATATTTGATAGCTATCAGCTCCGGTTCTTTCTCGGCTTCCGAGATCAATCCTATAATGTGAACCGTACCATCGGGAAAGTGTTTCCATGCATTCCGGAAAATAAATGCTCCGTTAAGCAAATCGAACGGATGTGCAAAATGACTGATATCAACAATATTCAGAGTTGGTAATTCGCTAAGCAATGCTCCTTTTAACGCCCCCAAATAAAAATCTTTTATTCCCCAATCAGTAGTCAAGGTTACAACAGGCATGCTTTTTATATACTTTTGTGAAGGGTAAAAATATACCGTTAATGAAAAGCCCACCGGTTGAAATGAAAATATTTTTTAACAAGATCATTAACGGCAGTAATGGGGTAGAACTTTTAAGATTCATAATCGTATAAATTGAAATAGTAAATTAAATATTGAAAGAAATTATTATTCCGATCGAATTTGCCAATGCCGTTGACTTTTATGGCATCAACGATGCGAATCTCGAAATTATCCGAAAAAAATTTCCGGCTTTAAAAATTATTTCACGCGGAAGCGAGTTAAAAATTTTAGGGGATGAAGCACAGATCGAATTGCTTCACGAAAAATTAAACCAGCTTATTAAGCAATTTGAAAATTCGGGACACCTCACTGCCGAAGATGTGAACATTTTATTGAATGGCAACGGCAGCGAACGAAAACCTGATGCCGGTAGTACTGATGTTCTTGTATATGGGCAAAACGGGCTGGTTGTAAAAGCACGTACAGTTAACCAGCAGCGCATGGTAACTGCTTCCGAAAAAAATGATGTAGTGTTTGCCGTTGGCCCTGCCGGAACCGGCAAAACGTATACGGCCGTAGCGCTTGCAGTGCGGGCATTAAAAAATAAAGAAATCCGCAGAATAATTCTTACCCGTCCTGCTGTTGAAGCTGGCGAGAACCTTGGTTTTTTGCCGGGTGATTTAAAAGAAAAAATAGACCCCTATTTGCGGCCGTTATATGATGCATTGTATGATATGATTCCTTCAGAAAAATTAAAATCATATATCGAAACCGGGGTTATTGAAGTTGCGCCTCTTGCATTTATGCGGGGCAGAACGCTTGATAATGCTTTTGTGATTTTGGATGAAGCACAAAATGCAACACAGTTGCAGTTAAAAATGTTTCTTACCCGCATGGGGCCATCAGCAAAATTTATTGTTACTGGCGATATTACTCAAATTGACCTTCCTCAAAGACAACCATCTGGATTACTGGAGGCAATAAAACTTTTGAAAAAGATACCGGGTATTGATTTTGTTTACCTCGATGCCGGTGATGTTGTGAGACACCGGATTGTGAAAGAGATAATTCATGCTTATGGTAAAAAGTACAATAAACAAAAAGAAGAACAATAAACTGTGACAACAACTTGGTTTCAGTTAATCAAAATCACAAAAATAAACTTGGGTTATCGCCTAAAAGATTTTTGAGACTTTCCAAATCAGCAGAAAGTTTTTTAATGAGTTTTATTTCCTCTTTTGATAACGTCAGATTATTAAGATTGTTTTTTTTGCCTGCAATACTTTTTACTTTACCGCTTTTTTCTTCATTGCCTTTAAAAAACAGTTCATAAATTATTTTATCAGTTAATAAATTGCGGTCGGCAGGCTCAAGCCTGTCTAAAATATCATGAATGTTTTTTATTTCTCTTTCAAAATGAATCTTCTTTTTCATGCTTACCAGGAATAAAAATTAAAAACAATTTTTTTTATACGGGCGCAAATTCGACCGAATTAACATCTTCAGCATTCTTTGGTGTCGATTTTTGCCATGTAAAATGAAACGTGGCACCACTTCCTTTTTCTGATTCAATCCAGATTTGCCCACCTTGGTCTTCGATTATTTTCTTAACAATAGCCAAACCTACACCAGTGCTTTCAACCTCATCACGTGCATTTAAAGTCTGAAAAATCACAAATATTTTATCATGAAATTGTTTTTCAATTCCAGGACCGTTATCGGTTACTTTAAAGTGCCAGAAATTCTTTTCTTCTTCAGCGTCAATCGAAATGACTATTTTTTCCTTATCATTATACTTGATTGCGTTATTGATAAGATTCATAAAAATCTGCTGAAGCTTTATTTTATCGGAATTAAGAATAGGCAATTGCGGATTGATAATTAAATTGCAATTTTGCGGTGCACCAAGCAAGTCAATGGTTTCTTTCAGCAAAGTTTTGGTGTCGAATGAAACATATTGTCCTTTGTTTTTTCCGGCTTTTGAATAATCTAAAATACCATTGATAAGAGCTTCCATTCTTACCACCCGCCCTTTTATGATGTTGAAATTTTGACGCAACGAGTCCTGCAATTGATCGCCCATATCTTCTTCAATCCATCCCGTAAGATTTCCAATGGCACGCAACGGTGCTTTCAAATCATGTGAAACCACGTAAGCAAATTTGTCCAGCTCGCGGTTGGTTTTTTCGAGGTCATGCATATACTCTTCCATTTTGCTCTCGGCATTTTTTCGTTCTGTAATGTCACTTTCAATAAAAATATATTTTTCGGCTTCACCTTTTTCGTTCAAAATAGGAGTGATATTTTCCTGAAGCCAAATTTTGCTCCGGTCTTTTTTATATTTTATTATTTCTTCATTGCAGCTTTTACCAACGGCAAGTTTTTGATTGATTAAAAGCACGGTCTGTTGATTGGTTTCTTCGCCATGCATGAGCGCAGAAGTTTTTTTCCCGATTACTTCATCAAATGAAAACCCCATCATTCTTGTAAACCCATCATTAACCCATTCAACAACACCTTTGCTGTTGGTAATTATCACACTGTTATTTGTTTTACTTGCCACCAAAGAAAGTTTTCTCAGCTCCTTATTCTTCTCTCTCAAAATATCTCTTGATTCTGTAATTTTCATAATTACAATATTTTTACCACCTTCAAGATAATTGCTTAAGGCAGCAATCATAAACATTGCAAGAATTCCGGAAATAAGAAAATCCTGATCAATCAGTTCATCGCTATTCAGAATATTGGTGACAATATCTGAGCGTTCGCGGATTAAATAAAAGAATGTAAGGTTTATAAAAGAAAGCAGTGTGAACATTTTGCCCGCCTTGCTTCCCAAAAGCATAAAGCCGGTTAAAATAAGTACACCTAAATAAAATGATCCTGCATTGCGAATACCACCAGAAAAATAAGTAAGAATATGAATTATTGAAAACGCAGCTAATATAACAAGTGTATAAGCAAATTTAATGTTACGGTGCCTTGGCAAAAAATAGTAATTGAGGATTAAACAACTTGCCAATATTAACAAGCTGATAGGAATTAAGTTCTGCGCTTTGAATTCATATTTTGTTTGGTAGGACACTGCTATGGAAACAATAATGCCTGTTACCGTAAATATCCTGAATAAAACATAGCGTTGCTTCGAAAGGATATCATCTTCAGCAATTGTTTTATAGTACTCGCTTCTGAAGAACTTCAGCAGTTTCATGTAGTTTTGTTTTATCAGAATTTATTAAAATGATATTTGTACGCAGTGAAACATAATTAGTTACGTTATTCACTCCTGCAAAACCACATCAGTTTAATTGATTCCTGCCTTTAACTAAAGCTCGTGGATTAATCAGAGAAGCAAAGCATCAGGCTTTATAATTATTTTGAATAATTGATGACTCGAAAACAAATAGAACATTTTTTAATGTTTAGCGTAAAATGTTAAATGGGAAAAAACCCTCTAAATATCCTTCATGTTGAGGATGATGCCGTAGATGCAATGGTAATGGAACGCGCATTAAAAAAATGTGACATTAACCATACACTATACAAGGCGGCCAACGGCATTGATGCATTAGATGTGTTACGCGGAACTAATGGAAAACAAAAAATTGATCCGCTTCCAAAAATAATTTTACTCGATTTGAATATGCCTAAAATGAACGGAATTGAATTTTTACGTGAATTACGTTCCGATCTAAATCTTAAGTCAATTAGTGTTTTTGTAATGACTACATCTAACGATGAAAAAGATCGTACAGATGCATATAACCTCCATGTAGCAGGCTATTTAATTAAACCACTTTCACTCGAAAATTATGTATCAGTGGTTTCGGCATTAAATGATTTTTGGAAACTCACGGAACTGGCAGGAGGTGATTAATTTTTTTTAAGCAATCACCGGTTTTTTCATCTTAAAGGCATTCCATATTTCATCCATAGTTACTCCGCATTCCTCCAAAGTAGCAGGTAAAATCTCAGCAACTTTTTTCAAAAGCCCGTCAATATCCTCATAGGCATGGTGGAGTGTTAACGGTATCCGTATGCCCGTATTATTATAAGAAACCGTAGGGAAAACTGAAAGGTTTACATAATAGCCGGCTTTCATCAGTTTTACCACCATGGCATAACCGGCTTCAGGTTTGCTTACGGCTATAAACCGGATGGGTGTTGACGAATCACTAAGCAACGGAAGCTCGTACAATTTAGCAGAAGCATTAAAAAACTTTATTTTATCCTGGAGCTGGTTCTGAAGCGAATAAATTTCTTTGCTCAGATGAATTTTTGCCGATGCAATGGATGCCCCTAAAACAGGCGGCTGAATGGGTCCTGAAAATAATAATGTGCGACCTAAATTCCGTACTAATCGTTTTGATTCTTCATCAGGGAAAATGAGCACACCACCGCAAGTACCAAAACTCTTTGCTAAACCTGTTACAAGGTATAATTTAGGGTGAAACTCAATCTGGCTCAATACATAACCGGAACCGTTTTTTCCCATCCAGCTCATGCCGTGCGCATCATCCACGTACAAATGAAAATTATCGTACGTATCCAGTAAGTCTTTTAATTCGTGAATTGGCAAAAAATCACCGAACATCGAATAAACCCCGTCTGCCATGTACCATATTTTCTTATGGGTGGAACTGAGTTTCTTGATTCTCCCCTCAAGCATTTCCATATTGTTATGTCTTATCATTTCAATATGAATATTCCTGCTTTTCAGCAGTTCAACCGCATTTTGAACGCTGGAGTGAACCTGTATATCCATGATTACCGCGTCATGATCACCAACCAAAACCGGAATATTCGACATATGCCCCAGCGAAGTGGTTGGAGCTAAAATAACAGGATGGTTGTGAAAAATCCGGCTTAACAGGTTTTCAATATCATTATAAAGACCCAACGATACATAACCCCTCGAACACGAAAACTGTGTTCCAAACCGCTGAACGGCATCAATAGCTGCCGATTTAAGTCGCTGGTCTAATTCAAGGCCAAGGTAACTGCATGAACTGAAGTTTACAAGGCTTTTGCCACGTATCATTATGTGACGTCCGTCCAGTTCATAGTCTTCGGTTGTGAGGTGAGCAATACCCAGATCTTTTGAAGTGGTTACTACCTGGTTCATCATTTCGAGAACCTGTTCATGTTTGCTTTTTAATTCTACAGTGGTTTCCATTGTATCGGTTGTTTTTAGGGTTGACTGATTAGAATATAGCCAAATGGCAAAATGCCAAATGACTTGACTCATTTGATGATTCTAATTAAGATTTCAATTATTACCTGAAGCAACTTTGAATAGTTCTGCACATTTCAAACAGGAATTTTCTGTTTGAAACTTCAGCAGATGTTCTGCTTCTAACCGATATCAGTGGTGATTGGGGATCCACCTTTCAGATATCGATGCAAATATTATAACTATTTTTGAATCCGCAAAGCTTTTTTTGCTTTTTTTTCAGATATTTTGTTAACAGGTTCAAATATGGTTCGGGTATAATAAAAACAGGTGATGAACTCAAAAGAATTAGCGGTAAACGTATTTCATAAAATGTATGATAATGATCCGTTCAGCCAATGGCTGCAAATAGAGCCTGTTGAAGTGGATGGCGGCAGGTGTATTTTGCGAATGAAAATAAGGAAAGACATGCTCAACGGATTTAATATAGCCCATGGCGGAATTGCCTATTCACTTGCTGATAGCGCTCTTGCATTTGCTTCAAATTCTCACGGTAAAAAAAGTGTTTCAATTGAAACTTCAATATCGCATATAAAACAAGTTGAGATTGAGGATGTAATAACGGCAATTGCAGAGGAAATAAGTTTAACAAATAAAATTGGAATTTACTCAATTACCGTAAATGATCAGAACAATAACATTGTTGCCATATTTAAAGGAACTGTTTACCGGACAAACAAAGATTGGTTTGAGAAAGAATAAATTATCTTGCGGCCCTAAGGTTTTTTAACATGAATTCAGCATATATAATTGATGGAATAAGAACACCCATCGGAAATTTCGGAGGAACTCTTTCGGTAATCCGCACGGATGATCTTGCGGTAATTGTTTTGAAAGAATTATTGAAAAGAAATCCAACCATTGATTTAAATGAAATTGGTGATGTGATTCTCGGATGTGCAAATCAAGCCGGTGAAGATAACCGCAATGTTGCACGGATGGCTTTGCTGCTTGCTGGATTACCGGTTACTGTTCCGGGTGAAACCGTAAACCGTTTGTGCGCATCGGGTTTATCAGCATCAATAAATGCCGCACGGGCAATCATGTTGGGTGATGCAGATTTGATAGTTGCTGGTGGAGTCGAAAATATGACGAGAGGTCCTTGGGTAATATCAAAAACTTCAACAGCATTCGGCAGAGATGCACAAATGTTCGATTCAAGTTTCGGATGGAGATTTATTAATCCGAAACTGAAAGAACTTTTCGGAACTGATGCAATGGGTGAGACTGCAGAGAATCTTGCTGTGCGTGATAAAATTTCAAGAGAAGACCAGGATAAATTTGCTTACTGGTCGCAGATGAAAGCTACTGCATCACAAAAGAAAGGAAGATTAAAAAAAGAAATTGTTCCAATAGAAATTCCACAAAAAAATGGAGATCCGAAGATTTTCGATTACGATGAATTTATTAAGCCAGATACTACATTGGAAATTTTGTCAAAACTAAAACCTGCTTTTAAAAAAGACGGAACAGTAACGGCAGGAAATTCTTCAGGACTTAATGACGGGGCGGCTACAATTTTGCTCGCATCAGAAAAAGCAATTATTAAATATAATTTAAAACCCAAAGCGAGAATTGTTTCAAGTGCTGCGGTTGGAGTGGAACCACGCATTATGGGAATTGGACCTGTTGAAGCGAGTAACAAAGCACTGAAGAAAGCTGGTATTACAATAAATCAAATTGATATTATTGAACTGAATGAAGCCTTCGCAGCGCAATCGCTTGCCTGTACACGCACATGGGGATTGGCAGATGATGATGCAAGAGTAAACCCTAATGGTGGGGCTATTGCTCTTGGACATCCATTAGGCATGAGCGGTGCGAGAATTTTAAATTCTGCCGCTATCGAATTACATGAGCAAAACAAAAGATATGCGTTAATAATTATGTGTGTCGGAGTAGGGCAGGGGTATGCTGTAATAATTGAAAAAGTCTGAAAATGATTTTTGAATTTAATGGTTATAAACCGGTTATTCATAAAAGCGCTTTTGTCCATCCACAAGCAACGGTTACCGGTAATGTAATTATCGGAAAAGCTGTTTACGTAGGACCTGGTGCTGTGTTGCGTGGTGACTGGGGACAAATCATTATTAAAGACGGATGCAATGTACAGGAGAATTGTGTCATTCACATGTTCCCGGGAGTTATGGTTACCTTGCACGAAGGAGCGCACATTGGACATGGTGCAGTGATTCATGGAGCGACCATCGGAAAAAATGTGCTGGTGGGAATGAATTCGGTAGTAATGGATAACGCGGTTGTAAGTGATGACTGCATCATAGGAGCATTAACTTTTATTCCCGAAGGAATGATTATTCCTGAGCGAAAAGTTGTTGTAGGAAATCCTCCTAAAATTGTAAAAGATGTTTCGGATGAAATGACTGAGTGGAAAACAAAAGGAACAGCACTATATCAAAAGCTTCCTTCAGAACTTTATGCAACATTAAAAGAATGCGAACCGCTCCGTGAAATTGAAAAAAACCGGCCGACACAGCAGATTACTTATTCAGCATGGAAGCAAGCTAATTTATATTCGTTGAAGAAAAAATAAATTTTCTTAAACGTTAATTACTAACGGAGTCCATCTGCTAAATATGGTGCAGCAAAATATGAAATTCATAAAATTTTCAGACTATCATATTTCCGCTGCCCGGATTAATTTGCTTTGAAGCATTATTCAAAAATCTTTGACTGCACCTGAACGAAAAGGTGCAGCAGGTGTGACTGCGCCTGCCGCCAAAGTGACCTTCCCCGCCCCCAAACACGCATACTCAGCACAGAAACTCGCTCCCGGTGCCGTCAAGATGCCTGCCGGTACCGCAGCACCTCCACTACCTGCTGCCAACTCCTGTTCCGCTGCCGCCAACCCCGGTTCCTGTGCCCGGAACTTGTGTCCGGCTGCCCGGATTCCCGGTTTTTCTGCCCGGGAACTGGCTTTCGCAGCCCGCACAGTCATATTTTTATTCCCGAAATCACAGAATTAACGTCAATAGGGAATAATCACAAGTCCTGCTATTAAAAAACCCGCCACGCTTTAAGCGTGGCGGGTTTTACTTTTACTCTTTATTACTTCTTCGCTGCTTAGCGTGTAATCACAAAC
>JBIOHJ010000049.1:0-22207 GCA_044448905.1 Bacteroidia bacterium
ATAACGAAGAAGGGATTAAAGAAGTAAAAAAAAGAAGGGTTTAGAAGCACTACTGTTCGTTAACGCAACACTGTTTATTAGTCCCGACATGTCGGGATACCTCTCAAAGCCCTTCTTTTTTTTATTTCTTTTAATCTAATGTTATCGGCAGTAATACTATTCAATCTACTTGTGTCAATCTCATTTTAACCGTTTGCCTTTGTAGTTTTTCTTAAAGTCGTTAGGGATTTGTCGCCAAACATGGTCAGGTATTCCAATTTCCTTTTTCTCTTTTAATTTTTTTTTATTATCCCATGTTCTTATGAACTCCCAGTAAGCAAGAAAAAAGTCACCCATTCTAATAAACTCCATCCAGCCATCTGCAACGAAATTGTCTTGCTTGTCAAAGACCGCAATGCCAGAGAAATTTTGAACCGAACCGTCAAGGTAGTCGGTGCTATGTCCCTCTACACAACTTTCCGACCAGTCAAATTTTAATTCTGCACTGTTAACTTTATAATGTTTTAAATCATCTGTGAGTTGTCGCTCTACAAGTGTTCGCAATTTCTGTCCCATTCGGTCTGCATATCCTAAGTCTGTATAATTTGGTTTTGTATTGTTCATTGCTCGTTAGTTTGATATAAGCACTGCCGCCAAATTATTGCCGATAACATTATATTATCCCTACCTAATAAAAAGCTAAAGTATTCATTTTTCTCACATTAAAAAAATTATCCCTACCTGCATGTGCGGAATTCCCTACCTTAAATCATTGGTTTAACTGCCCGGTCAATATTCCGATTTTTTTTCCGCCTCTTTCACAATGTAACCTAAGGCATAGGTTTTTAGTATTATATATATAGGTATAAGCGCGCATGAACAGCCACGAAAAAGAAAATACCCGCAAAGAGCTGAATAAATTAATGCAGCAAACCGAAAAATGAATTGGTGAGAATTTAAAATACAAAGACATTAATTCGCAGTCGGGTTACAGTCATAGCGGGATTAAAAAGATAAAACGGGTATGTTTAGGCATTAAAAATAAATAACCATGGTTTTTCATTTGGATTACTTTTTGCCTTTTTCTGTCTTTACTATCAATTTACATTTGCTGCCTGTTCTTTGATGAAGTGGATGGGGCTGTTGATTTTAATCAATGATGTCATCGGTTAAAACAATCGCATCATCTGGTTAAGCAATCGCGTCATCGGGTTAAGCAATCGCGTCATCGGGTTAAGCAATCGCGTCATCTGGTTAAGCAATCGCGTCATCGGGTTAAGCAATCGCATCATCGGGTTAAGCAATCGCATCATCGGGTTAAGCAATCGCATCATCTGGTTAAGCAATCGCTTCATCGGGTTAAGCAATCGCGTCATCGGGTCAAGCAATCGCGCCATTAGGTCAAGCAATCGTGTCATCGGGTTAAGCAATCGCTTCATCGGGTTAAGCAATCGCTTCATCGGGTTAAGCAATCGCGTCATCGTGTTAAGCAATCGCTTCATCGGTTCAAGCAATCGCGTCATCGGTTCAAGCAATCGCATCATCGGGTCAAGCAATCGTGTCATCGGTTCAAGCAATCGCATTATCGGGCTAAACAATAAAGCTATCGGGTATTTCCCGTGCTTACCGAAAACCAGAACAAGCTGAATTATAAAATTAAAACGCGGGGTAAATAAACTTTAAACTTTAGACTTTAAACTCAATTTACCGCAAACCTCAACCCGGCATAAAACATCCTGCCGGTAATGGGACCCCACACCACCGATGTATCAAAATATTTCCCGAAAGGATCATCGGCATATAAAACAGGATTGTGCTGCATGTAATCGCCAATATTTTCGCAGCCCGAATAAAATTCCCATTTATTGGCAATAAAAGTTATCTGACCTAACATGCGGAAATAGGAGGGAGAGGTAAAATTCCATTCTTCCACTGGCGCAAAGGTTTCCACATGGAATCGCGGTAACTTTTGTTCACCAACATACTGCGTAGTAAAATCAAATTTCCATTTGCCATTTGGTGTTTCATAAGCGATGTTGAATAATCCCCGTTGCGAAGGGCTTAGTGGTTTTTGTTTTTGCCCGGTAAGGTAATCCGATTGCACATCATAAAACTTCCAGGCAACTTTTGCTTTCAGGTTAATGAGCAATTCATAACTCAGCTCAGCCTGAAGGCTGTTTGAAAATGAATTGCCGTTGAGGTTAAAGAAATATGCTTTGGTGGCATCGGCATACAAATCAACAATAACCTGGTTGGTGAAATCGGTACGGTAGGCATCTATGCTGAATGTTCCTTCTTTTCCACTAAGCAAAAAATTATGAGTAAAATTAAGTCCGTAATTCCAGGCGTGTTCAGGTTTCAGTTTTTCAAGCAAAATAATTTCACGCGAGCTGGCAAGCAGCGAAGAATTTTCGGCAAAAATATTTGCCACATGATAACCTCTTCCTGCTGAAGCACGCAGTGTTGAATTTTCCGAAATTTTATACCGGGCATGCAGGCGCGGAGAATAAAAAATTGGAAAATCCGAAGAATTACTTTCGTGATAATAATCACCGCGCATGCCTGCCACTACTGTCCATTTTTTTAAATTATCATATGTGTATTCAAAAAAAGCACCCGGCACCGATTCATTCCGTTTCAAATTCATGCTTCCGAATTGCTCGTCATAATTATCCTGCATAAAGCTCATGCCGGTTTTGAATTTATGACGGGTATCACCGATTATGTTTTGATAAATAAGATTTGTGTACAGTGTTTGCTCTTTGCCCGTGTATGCATTCAAACCGTAATAACTATTTTGTTCGTGATTGATTGCCGATACCTGCAAGCCTAAGCTCTGATATTCTTTTCCGTAAAATCCCAAACTTGTTTTTGTGAATGCTTCAATGCGCTTGGTATTGATGCCAAGCCCGTAATAATTGGTTGTCAGCTTATCGTAGTTTTTATTGAACCGGATATCGCCACCGGTTCTGTCATCCTGCAAATAACGGATGCCAAACATGCTTTCAACTCTTTTACCGGAATCAAATTTCCAGCGGTTCATCACATCATATTGTTTATACACCGGCTGGTCAATAAAATTATCGTTGTTGTTGTCCATTTTATTTTGAAGCGCATTTCCATTCAGCAAAAAAAGTGTGCTCCATTTTTCATTTACCTTGATTCTGTAATTCAGGTTTGCCTCCGCACGACCTTCACTGTTTCCATAAAGATTTAAAAATAATTTATCTGTCTTTTCCGGCTTCTTCAGCTCCACATCAATCTGACCGGTTATAGATTCATATCCATTCACAACACTGCCCGTACCTTTTCCAACGTAAATATCTTCAGCCCACGGCCCGGGAATATAATTGAAACCAAATGTTGTATTCAATCCCCGAATGGTTGGAAGCACATCTACTAACGACTGAACATATGTTCCGGACAAACCAAGCATCTGAATTTGCCTTGCCCCGGTTACTGCATCCGAAAACGAAACGTCAACGGTTGGGTTCGATTCAAAACTTTCACTCAGGTTGCAGCATGCATTTTTTTCCAGTTCAGCCGTAGTCAGCACTTCGGTTTTTATCGGTTCGATTCTCGAAATAAAAGATTCGGGCTTTTTTCCTTTTACTTCCACTTCTTTAAGCGTAACAGATTTTTTCAGAATCACTTTTATGTCGGTTCCCTCTGCTTTCACAGTATCATTTGCATAACCGATGTAACTGATTATAATTGTATCAGCCGATGGATCAGGTTTATTGAACATAAACATTCCTGTTTCATCGGTGGTTGTTCCGAAAGTGGTTCCCATAAAATAAACATTAGCTCCCACAACCGGAACCTCCTTTCCATTTTCACTTTTCTCCACAACAGTTCCCATCACATGCTGCGAAAAAACACAGGATGCATTTACCAGGATAAAGAGTGTCGCTAATTTTATTGTTTTTCCCGATACCAATTCCCGTTGAATACGGGACAGGCGGGATTTCACTATGGTTTTTTTTAAGGAGTTCAACATTTTTTTTGATTTTAATAATTGTGATAAATAAAAATAATCAGCAGAAGTAATTCCGCTGTTAAATCAAAAAGCAATAAAATCAAATAAGAAAAACTTTAATAAAAGAAAGTTCGGATGTAAATAAAATTAAAGGAGGGGGTTTGATGTGAGAAAAAATCCGGTCTGCTTTTTTCTCTATAAAAATAACCGGTGAATCATAGATTACAAATGATTCAACCAAAAGCGGCTTTATTATTTTAGAAAAGTTGTTTATAATGGTTTCATAATTCAGCTTGTAAACTTTAAATTCATTTTTACAGCAGTTATCATCACATTTCCTGCAACACTTTTCAATTTCAATTTTCTTTTGTGCTGACATGCAAAAATGTTCAGCAACCGTCACTCCAACTGTTGAAAACAGTATTGAAAAAATCAGCAGTATTGAAAATAATTTTCTCATTACATCATTTTAGTAGTATCCCCTGCAGTTGCAGTAGAATCTGATTTTACTTCAACTTTCACCAGTTCCATTCCGCAAACAGGGCACACACCGGCTTCGGCAAATTTCTTGCCTTCGCATTTCATCGGGCATTCGTAATAAGAAGTTACTCCTGTCATATCTGTTATTTCTGTTGGTCCGGCAGCAACTTTTACGGTATCTCCTGATACGTTTGAATCAGCATTTTGTTCCCCGCTTCCGCAGGAAGAAATGATAAGTGCGCTTGCAAAAATGAATAGTGAAGATGAAAGTTTCATGTTGAATTTGTTTTGAGGCAAAGATAATCATTAAAACAAGTCTTTACATTAGTAAATAAATTTAAGTTTCCATATTAATAAGTGTTTAAAATAATCATTCAGCTTGGATGTTTGGGCTAATATAATTGCATAATTTTGTGATCAATTTCATACCTTTATAATGGTGCTCTTAAGTGTTCCCTCTGATTATTTGCCTATTGTCATGATGTTTGTGGTGGCAGTCGGGTTTGTGGTTACCACCATATTCGTTACGCACCTGCTCGGACCCAAAAGAAAATCGGAAGTCAAACTCGAAACATTTGAATGCGGAATTGAATCAAAAGAAAATGCGAGAATTCCATTTTCAATAAAATATTTTCTTATTGCAATTCTCTTTGTGCTGTTTGATGTGGAAGTAATATTCATGTATCCCTGGGCTGTAAACTTTAAAGAATTGGCAATGACAGGATTTGTGGAGATGCTGATATTTCTTGGATTATTTTTACTCGGATTCTTTTATATAATTAAAAAAGGAGCTCTGAAGTGGGAGTAAAGCCCCACCTAACCTTCCGCCAAATGGCGGAGAGGAATAAAAATTAAGCTAATGAACGAAGTACAAAAAATAAAAACAGCTGCATCTCCTCCCGGATTCGAGGGACACGGGTTCTTTGCAACTAAGCTAGACCAGGCTGTTGGTTTAGCAAGAGCAAATTCTTTGTGGCCATTGCCATTTGCCACTTCCTGCTGCGGAATTGAATTTATGGCAACGATGGCTTCTCATTATGATTTGGGTCGTTTTGGTGCTGAGCGGTTAAGTTTTTCACCGAGGCAGGCAGACCTTTTGATGGTCATGGGAACCATTGCAAAAAAAATGGGACCGGTATTACGGCAAGTATACGAGCAAATGGCTGAGCCAAGGTGGGTATTATCTATGGGCGCATGTGCAAGCAGCGGTGGAATATTCGATACCTATTCGGTGTTACAGGGAATTGACCGTATCATTCCTGTTGATGTTTACATACCGGGCTGTCCTCCGAGACCGGAGCAAGTTTTAGATGGAATTCTACTGATCCAGGAACTGGCAAAAAATGAAAGCCTGCGCAGACGAAACTCACCCGAATACCAGGAACTTTTAGCAAGCTACGGAATTCAATAATTATGTTTCAGACTTTAGAGGTTGCCGACTTCGAAACGCTTTTAAAAGAAAAGTTCGCTGATAAAATTTTATCTGTCGAAAAGCATTATGATGTTTCTGTTGCAACTATTAAACTTGATTCGATTAAAGAAGTAATAAAATTTCTGCAGGATTCGGGGTTTACATTTCTTACAACTTGTCATGGAATTCATTTTCCTGATGCAGCAGAAAAATTTGGTATGATTTATCATTTACACGATTTGCCACGCAATTTGAGAATACGTTTAAAAACATTTACAAATAATGAACCTCCAACATTTCCAACGCTGACAGATATTTACCCAAACGTAAACTGGATGGAACGCGAAACGTATGATTTCTTTGGATTTAAATTTACCGGGCATCCCAATCTCAAAAGAATTTTGAATGTTGATGATATGGAGGGATTTCCATTAAGAAAAGAATTCCCTCTTGAAGATCAGGCAAGGTTTGATAAAGATGATAAAATGTTTGGTAGGTAAAAAAGCTTAATGTTAATGAGCGAGCAAACACAAGAAATAATTCAAAAAGAATACACGACCTTAAATCTTGGTCCAACTCACCCCGCAACACACGGCATTTTTCAAAATGTGTTAAAGATGGATGGCGAAATTGTTGTGGATGCCGAACAAACAATTGGTTACATTCACCGCGCTTTTGAAAAACTTGCGGAACGCAGACCTTTTTACCAGATTACTACTCTCACAGACCGCATGAATTATTGCTCCTCTCCTATTAATAATATGGGATGGCACATGACTGTAGAGAAACTTGCAGGAATAAAATTACCAAAACGTGTTGAATATTTACGGGTTATTATAATGGAGCTTGCCCGTATTTCTGACCATCTCATTTGCAATTCTGTAATTGGTGTTGATAGTGGAGCCATGACAGGTTTTCTTTATGTGTTCCAATACCGCGAACATATTTATGAAATTTACGAAGAGATTTGTGGAGCGCGTTTGACAACAAATATTGGTCGCATCGGGGGATTGGAAAGAGATTTTAATCAAACAGCATGGTTGAAACTTGAAAAACTTTTAAGAGAATTACCCAAAGGATTAAAAGAATTTGAAAACCTTTTGGTTCGGAACAGAATATTTATGGACAGGACAATTGCGTGCGGACCTATTAGCGCTGAACGTGCATTAGCTTATGGTTTTACCGGGCCTAACCTACGCGCTGCCGGAGTTGACTACGATGTGCGCGTAATGAATCCATATTCTTCTTATGAAGATTTTGATTTTGTAATTCCTGTCGGTACTAATGGTGATACATACGACCGTTTCATGGTTCGCGAAAAAGAAATGTGGGAAAGTATTTACATTATAAAGCAAGCCATTCAAAAATTAGATGAACTCGAAGATAAAACTTCTTTCCATGCAGATGTCCCGGAATTTTATCTGCCGCCTAAAGAAGAAGTGTACAATACTATGGAGGCACTCATCTGGCATTTCAAAATTGTAATGGGTGAAACGGATGTTCCTAAAGGAGAAGTGTATCATTGTGTAGAAGGAGGAAATGGCGAATTGGGATTTTATCTGGTGAGTGATGGCGGAAGAACACCTTACCGTTTACATTTTCGAAGACCTTGTTTCATTTACTACCAGGCTTATTCTGAAATGACAAAAGGCGGAATGTTGAGTGATGCAATTCTAACCTTAAGTTCTATGAATGTAATTGCGGGAGAATTGGATGCATAATAAATTTTGAATGGAAAACGGAAAAGAAATAAAATTTTCAGATGATGCATTAGCGTTAGTGAACAAAATCATGAAACGTTATCCGGAAGGAAAACAAAAATCCGCCATTCTTCCTGTATTGCATATTGCGCAAACGGAATTTGACGGATGGCTTTCTGCTCCTGTTATGGATTACATTGCCTCTATACTAAAAATTCAATCCATTGAAGTTTATGAAGTGGCTTCATTTTATTCCATGTTTAATTTAAAACCGGTTGGCAAATGTGTGATTGAAGTTTGCAGAACCGGACCATGTTGGCTGATGGGTGCAGAAGACATTGTGAAATACATTGAAAATAAGTTAGGAATAAAAGAAGGACAAACTACTTCAGACGGAATTTTCACTCTAAAAACAGTTGAATGTCTTGCGTCTTGCGGCACTGCTCCAATGATGCAAATCGGTGAAAAATATCATGAGAATCTGACTTGTGAAAATGTAGATACAATATTGAGTGATTATAAAAACAAAGGTGAGAGGATGACACATTGGGAAAAAGAAAAGATTAAAGTGTAAGAAAAATGGGAAGACAAATTCTTTTGAAAAATATTTCTGTCTCCGGAATTAACACCTATTCTGTTTATCGTGAGTATGGTGGCTATGCTTCAGTTGAAAAAGCACTAAAAACTATGACTCCTGATGCGGTTACTGAAGAAGTAAAAAAGTCAGGATTGCGTGGACGTGGTGGTGCAGGATTTCCCACAGGGTTAAAATGGAGTTTTCTTGCAAAACCTCCGGGTGTTCCACGCTACCTTCTTTGCAATGCAGATGAAAGCGAACCGGGAACTTTTAAAGACCGTTACCTGATGGAACGAATTCCGCATTTATTAATTGAGGGGATGATTACATCGAGTTACGCGTTAGGCTGCAATGCTTCTTACATATATATAAGAGGAGAAATGATGTATGCGTTTCATATTTTGCAAAAGGCAATTGATGAAGCATACGAAAATGGCTGGCTCGGAAAAAATATTTTAGGAACTGATTACTCACTTGATTTATATGTGCATCCCGGTGCGGGCGCATACATTTGCGGAGAAGAAACAGGATTGATTGAATCACTTGAAGGCAAAAGAGGAAATCCAAGAATCAAACCGCCATTCCCTGCTGTGAAAGGAGTTTGGGATTGTCCGACAATTGTAAATAATGTTGAAACGATTGCAGCCGTTGTTCCCATTATAAATGATGGCGGTGATGAATATGCAAAAATCGGGATAGGAAAATCTACAGGAACAAAATTAATTTCTGCCGGAGGACATATTAATAAACCCGGAGTTTATGAAATTGAATTAGGAGTTCCTGTAGAAGAATTTATTTATTCAGAAAATTATTGCGGAGGAATTCGCAACGGAAAAAAAATGAAAGCAGTTGTTGCAGGCGGTTCTTCTGTACCGATTTTACCTACTGAACTAATTTTAAAAACTGCCAAAGGTGAACCTCGATTAATGACTTACGAATCGCTAAGCGATGGAGGATTTCAAACCGGAACCATGTTAGGCAGCGGAGGATTTATTGTGATGGATGAAGACACCAGCATTGTAAAAAATCTATGGAACTTCACGCGTTTTTATCATCATGAAAGCTGCGGACAATGTTCACCTTGCAGAGAAGGAACAGGATGGATGGAAAAAATTCTGCACAAAATTCTTGACGGACACGGAACAATAAGTGACATTGATTTATTGTGGGATTTACAAAGCAAGATTGAAGGAAAAACAATTTGCCCGCTTGGCGAAGCTGCTGCCTGGCCTGTGGCAGCTGCCATCCGTCATTTCAGAAGTGAGTTTGAAGAATATGTAAAAAATCCTTCTGCAATAAAAGATGTGAAACATTATTTTAGAGTTAATCAGCTTCAGGAAGCATAGTTTTGAAAGTCAAAAGAGAGCAAAGTCAAAAGTCAAAAAAAAAGTAATTTAATAAACAGAACTGTGCCATATGAAGATATAAAAATCAGAACCCAGAGATTTGCTGTCGAAGTTATCCGGTTGAGCAGGGAGTTTAAAAAAAATAAAGTGGATTTTGCGTTAGTTGACCAGTTCCTGAGAAGCGGAACTTCCATAGGAGCTAATGTAAGAGAAGCTAAAGCAAGCAGTACGAAAAAGGAATTAATCAGATTCTATGAAATAGCCCTGCGTTCTGCAAATGAAACAGAATATTGGATTGAAGTGATTGAAGAAGGATATGAACTTAAAATTGAAAAGAATAAAATTATAAAAGCAGAATTAGTTGAAATTTCGAATGTAATTGGAAAAATAATAATTAACCTTAAACGATAGAACAAAAGAAATAAAATCAAAAGTTGAATGGTTTATTTTTGACTTTTGACTTTATTCTCTTACTCTCTTTAACTAAGATGCCTAAAGTTACCATAGACGGTCATACGATAGAAGTTCCTGAAGGAACAACAATACTAAATGCAGCACGCATGATTGGTGGAGAAATTGTTCCTCCTGCAATGTGTTATTATTCAAAACTAAAAACGAGTGGTGGCTATTGCCGCACGTGCATTGTAAATGTTACAAAAGGTTCTGAAAAAGACCCGCGACCGATGCCTAAGCCGGTTGCATCATGCCGTCAGCCTGTGATGGATGGAATGGAAGTAAAAAATATTACATCGCCTGAATTGCTTGAGGCACGTGCAGGTGTGGTTGAATTTTTATTAATCAATCATCCGCTCGATTGTCCAATTTGCGATCAGGCTGGTGAATGTGATTTGCAGGATTTGGCTTACGAACATGGCGCTGCAAAAACACGTTATGATTTTAAAAGAAGAGAATTTGAAAAAATTGACATCGGTGATAAAATAAAATTGCACATGACGAGATGCATTTTATGTTATCGTTGTGTGAAAGTTGCAGAGCAATTGTGCCCCGGTCGTGTACATGGTGTAATTAATCGCGGAGATGTTTCTGAAATTTCCACTTACATTCAAAATGCTGTTGACAATGAAATGTCAGGCAACATGATTGATGTTTGCCCTGTTGGTGCATTAACGGACAGAACTTTCCGATTCAAGTCCAGGGTGTGGTTTACAAAACCGATGGATGCACATCGCAAATGCGAAAAGTGTTGCGGTAAAGTTGCGTTGTGGATGAGTGGAGAAGAAATTTATCGCGTCACAGGACGAAAAGATAAATACGGGGAAGTGGAAGATTGGATTTGCAATGAATGTCGTTTTGAAAAGAAAGAAAAAATTGATTGGACTATTGAAGGGCCAAGGCATATAGACAGGCACTCAGTCATTTCGCAAAATCATTATGAGCAATTGAAGCAATTGAAAATTGATATTTCAAAACAAAAATTATTATTGGAGAAAGCGCATAACGATTAATTATAGCCACAGATTTCACTGATTTTCACAAATTGAATCAGTGAAATCTGTGCAATCAGTAGCAAAAAATGAACACAACCGAACTTATCATAAAATTAATTTTAGTTGTTTCGATATTTTCTATATCGCTGTTGATTGCCATGTATTCAACCTATGCCGAAAGAAAAGTTGCTGCGTTTTTGCAGGACAGATTAGGCCCTAATCGTGCAGGCCCTTTCGGAATTTTGCAGCCCGTTGCCGATGGAGTAAAGATGTTTATGAAAGAAGAAATCATTCCGGCTAATGCGGATAAGTTTCTTTTCATACTCGGTCCCTGTGTGACAATGCTTACAGCATGTATGACAGCAGTAGTAATTCCATGGGGAAAAACATTAAGCATTTCCGGGAATGAGTTTGCATTGCAGATTACTGATGTCAATATCGGCATACTTTATATTTTCGGAGTAGTGTCAATCGGTGTGTACGGAATTATGATCGGGGGCTGGGCATCCAATAATAAATATTCATTGCTTGGTTCTTTACGTGCATCAGCTCAAATGGTGAGCTACGAGCTTTCAATGGGAATGTCCATTATTGCCTTAGTGATGATGACAGGAACATTAAGCATCCGCGAAATTGTTGAACAGCAACATGGCTGGCATTGGAATGTTTTATATCAGCCGCTCGGATGTTTGTTGTTTATCATTTGCGCATTTGCCGAATGTAACCGCACACCTTTTGATTTGCCTGAATGCGAAACAGAATTAGTTGGAGGATATCACACGGAATATTCAAGCATGAAACTCGGCTTTTATTTATTTGCCGAATACATCAACATGTTTATTTCATCGGCAGTAATTTCAAGCTTGTTTTTTGGCGGATATAATTTTCCGTTTGTAGAATCGCTTGGCTTATCACAAAATGCAACCGCATTAATCGGGACAGGAATATTCTTCGGAAAAATATTCTTCTTCATATTCTTCTTTATGTGGATTCGTTGGACAATTCCGCGTTTCCGCTACGACCAGCTAATGCATCTCGGGTGGAGAATATTAATCCCTATATCAATATTAAATGTTCTTGCAACAGGAATTATAACATTATGGAAAAACGGATTATTACATTGGTAATTTTAATAAAAGAAAATCTGTGGCTATTCAATTAACAAATAGAAGCAAAGTCGTTGTAAACAAAGAAATGTCTTTTCTCGAAAGGATGTATCTGCCCGCTATTGTTGGAGGGCTGATGATTACTATTCGTCATCTTTTCAAAAAGAAAGTAACTATAAATTATCCCGAAGAAAAACGCGAATTCTCATCTGTTTACCGCGGATGGCATGTGTTGAAACGCGATGAAGACGGGAGAGAAAACTGTACTGCCTGCGGATTGTGTGCGGTCGCTTGTCCTGCCGAAGCCATTACAATGACAGCAGCCGAAAGAAAACCCGGAGAAGAAAATTTATACCGTGAAGAAAAATATGCCTCGGTTTATGAAATAAATATGCTGCGATGTATTTTCTGCGGATTGTGTGAAGAAGCCTGCCCGAAAGAAGCTATTTTCTTAACCGATCGTACTGTCCCTTCCGACATGCTCCGCGAAAATTTTATTTTCGGAAAAGATAAATTAACCGAGGGGGTTGAGCCGGAAAAAAGAATTGACATCAGCAAGCGCGCATGGGCGCATCGCACAGATTAATTTAATATTTAAAATTTCAGTTAGCATCCATAGATTATTTTACACCGAAACCTGACCTAATTGCTCTAACCTGACGTATGTCGCAATACGCTTTCTACCTTCTTTCCGTACTTTCAATTTTCAGCGCTTTGATGGTTGTGTTTTCTGTCAAGCCGGTGCATTCCGTGTTATATCTCATCTTTTGTTTTTTCACCATAGCCGGACATTACGTTTTACTGAACGCCCAATTTCTTGCCGCGGTTCATGTGATTGTTTATGCTGGTGCAATCATGGTTTTGTTTTTATTTGTCATCATGCTGTTGAATCTTAATGCAGACATCGAACCTCATAAAACAACGCTTCTTAAAGTCAGTGCCGTAGTTGCCGGTGGATTGTTGTTAATTGTCCTGGTCAGTTCACTCAAAGGTGCCGAAACAATTCTGCTTAACAATCTGCAGCTTCAGAAATCGGGCTGGTAAAAAACCTTGGAAAAGAATTATACACAAAATATATGCTGCCATTTGAAATTTCTGCCTTGTTATTCCTGGTTGCCATGGTGGGAGCAGTTATGTTGGGTAAAAAAGAAATAAAATAAAATGTCAATCAATAACTACCTGTATCTCTCAACTATTCTCTTCACCATTGGTGTAATGGGAGTATTATTCCGCAGAAATGCAATCATCATTTTCATGTGCATCGAACTCATGTTAAATGCCGTGAATATATTAATGGTTGCATTTTCCGTGCAACATGGCGACAGTGGCGGGCAGGTATTTGTTTTTTTTATCATGGCAGTTGCTGCCGCTGAAGTTGCTGTTGGCCTGGCAATTCTTGTAATGATTTACAGAAATATAAAATCGGTTGATATTAATGTATTGAATAAGTTAAAATGGTAAAGAGACTTTAACCTGTGAATAACCTGATTTTTCTAATTCCGCTTTTACCACTTATTGGCTTTGCTCTTAATGGAGCGCTCAATAAAAGCATTCCTAAAAATTTAGTGAGCCTTTTTGCGTGTGGAAGTATTTTATTTTCATTTATTATTTCCTGCAGTTTGTTTTTTCAGATTTCTGATGGCAATGATTCTTTTGAAATTAATTTATTCAACTGGATTCATATGGCAAATTTCAATTTGGGATTCTCTTTTTTAGTTGACAGGATTTCTGTTGTCATGCTGCTGGTTATAACTGGTGTTGGACTTTTAATTCATGTCTATTCCATCGGCTACATGCATCATGACGAAGATTATCCGCGCTTCATGAGCTACATGAACCTGTTTGTGTTTTTCATGCTGCTGCTGGTGATGGGAAGTAATTACGTGGTGATGTTTGCCGGGTGGGAGGGAGTTGGTTTGTGTTCATACTTGTTAATCGGGTTCTGGTTTAAGAATAATGATTACAACAATGCAGCGAATAAAGCATTCATCATGAATCGCATTGGCGATTTGGGATTTTTGCTTGGAATGTTTTTGTGCTACCAGACTTTTGGTTCTCTTAACTATAATGAAGTATTTGCCGGAGCGAAAAATTTTCCTTCTGGCGATGCAACAATTACAGCTATAACACTTTTATTTTTTGTAGGAGCAATCGGCAAGAGCGCACAGATTCCTTTATATACATGGCTGCCCGATGCAATGGCGGGACCGACTCCTGTTTCCGCGCTTATTCATGCAGCAACAATGGTAACTGCCGGAGTGTACATGATTGTTCGTTCAAATGTATTGTATTCGCTTGCACCGTTCACGCAGGAAATTGTTTTAATAACAGGAGTTGCCACTGCAATTTTTGCTGCAAGCATCGGGTTAAAGCAAAATGATATTAAAAAAGTGTTGGCGTACTCCACCGTTTCGCAATTGGGTTACATGTTTGCTGCTGCCGGAGTTGGTGCTTATTCAACTTCCATGTTCCATTTGGTGACGCACGCATTCTTTAAAGCATTGTTATTTCTCTGCGCAGGCAGTGTAATTCATGCGATGAGCGGTGAACAGGATATCAGGAAAATGGGAGCGTTAAAAAAATATTTACCTGTTACACATCTTACATTTTTAATTGGTGTTCTTGCTATCAGTGGAGTTCCTGTATTTGCAGGATTTTTTTCAAAAGATGAAATACTTGCCGTAACGCACAATCATTCCATTGCAATGTTTTCAATTCTTGCTTTTGCAGCTGTGCTCACTGCGTGTTACATGTTCCGCTTGTATTGGCTTACATTTCACGGAGAGTTTCGCGGAACGAATCATCAGAAAGAACATTTGCATGAATCGCCTTCAACAATGACCATTCCTTTAATTGCTCTTGCATTGTTGTCAACTATCGGAGGATTTATCGGATTGCCCGAATTGTTTAATCACATTCTTGGAACAAAACACGCGTTTGGAGAATTTGTAAATGCCGGAATTTATTCTCCTTCAGAACATGAGGTGTCGCACTCATTTGAAATTGCAATGCTCATTACTTCAATAATTGTTTTGCTGATTATTTATTTCGGCACCAAAAATTATTACGTCACGAAAAAGATTATTCCTGAATCTGATGAACAGGAAAAAGGTTTTGCAAAAATTCTCTCGCATAAATATTATGTGGATGAGTTGTATGATAGCATAATCAGGAAACCATTGGATGCTGTTTCCAAATTCTCCTACAACTTTATTGAAAAAAATATTATTGACGGAATTGTAAATGCTGTTCCGAAAATCACCAATGCAACAAGCTCCGGCTTGCGTTTAATGCAAACGGGAAGCATCGGGTTTTATGTATTTGCAATGGTGGTGGGAATTATTTTAATGTTTGTTTTAAAGTTTATGATTTAAGCCACAGATTCACAGATTAAAAATGTTTAGCGATTTATTTTATCTTTTAGTTTTTCAACTGCTCTGCCCTGTAATTTGCCTTTTGTTTAACGAGCAAAAAGCAAAACGCGGAGCATTGATTCTTTCCATCATTTCATTTCTTTTTTCCGTTCATATGTTTTTTGAAGTGAAAGATTATGGTGCGGTAAATTACTTAGTCGATTTTGCATGGGTACAATCATTAGGTATTCATTTTAAAATTGGAATGGACGGAATAAGCTTTCTGCTTGTTCAGCTCACCAACTTTTTAATTCCACTGATAATTCTTTCATCATTCAACAGGGAAATTAAAAACTCAAAATCATTTTATGCTTTGATATTCCTGATGCAGTTTGCGCTGAACGGGGTTTTCACTGCGCTTGACGGATTTTTATTTTATATTTTCTGGGAGCTTGCCCTGATTCCTATCTGGTTTATTTGTTTACTGTGGGGTGGTGCAGACAGAATCCGCATTACATTGAAATTTTTTATTTATACTTTATCAGGAAGCTTACTGATGCTGGTCGGATTAATTTATCTCTACCTGCAAACCCCAGGCGAACATACATTCGACATCAACGCGTTTTATAATCTCAATCTTTCTGCACCGCAACAATCATTTGTTTTCTGGATGTTGTTTCTTGCATTCGCTGTCAAGATGCCGATATTTCCGTTGCACACATGGCAACCCGACACTTATACAGACGCGCCCACACAGGGAACCATGTTGTTGAGCGGAATTATGCTGAAGATGGGAATTTACGGAATCATACGCTGGCTGATTCCTGTTGTACCGGGAGGAGTTCACCAGTGGATGCATCTTGCAATTGTTTTATCGGTGATTGGAATTGTATATGCAAGTTGTTTGGCTTTGGTGCAAAAAGATTTTAAACGTTTGATTGCTTATTCATCCATTGCGCACGTAGGATTAATTTCTGCCGGAATATTTTCACTTACAGTTGAAGGAATGCAGGGAGGAATCATTCAAATGATTGCACACGGAGTAAATGTTGTCGGGTTGTTTTTTGTGGCAGATATTTTAATGAACAGAATGAAAACACGGAACATGGATGAACTGGGTGGCATTGCAAATTCGCAAAGAAATTTTTCAATCCTGTTTATGATAATTTTATTGGGAAGTGTTGCATTGCCTCTGACAAATGGATTTGTCGGAGAATTTTTATTGCTGAACGGAATTTATAAATACGGAGCATGGACAACTTTATTTGCCGGCACAACCGTAATTCTCGGTGCTGTATATATGTTAAGAAGTTATAAAGCTATTATGCTTGGAAGTAAAAATGTGAGTGAAGCAGAATTTAGCCCGCTCGCAACAAATGAAAAAGTTGTTTTGATAATAATCGCTGCAGTAATAATCATTACCGGAATTTATGTTCAGCCATTGCTGGAAATTGCAGAACCATCAGTTAAAAATATTTTAAGTCAGGTATTTTGAACACGTTAATTACGATATCTGCTCTCGGCATTCTTTCCATGCTTTCTGAAATTCTGAATTTCAAGAAGCTGCTTTTTTCTTTGGTTATTGCCGGGTTTTTTGGAGCAATTGTGCTGACATGTTTTGACTGGGACACCTCATACAGTTATTATAATAACATGCTGACGTTTGATAACTATGCATTGGCTTTTTCCGGTTTGCTCATCCTGGTTTCAGCTTTATGGTTCTTCATGTCGCGAAGCTATTTTACCTCCGAATCAAGCGCTTCCGACCATTATACATTGATTCTTTTTTCTCTTGCGGGAGGAATTGTAATGACAAGTTTCAGCAACCTCACCATGTTTTTCATCGGGTTGGAAATTTTATCCATTTCTGTTTACGTGCTTGCGGGAAGCGACAAAAAAAATATCCGTTCCAACGAATCGGCTCTTAAATATTTTATGATGGGCGCATTCGCGACCGGATTTTTATTATTCGGCATTGCGCTTATTTATGGGGCCAGCGGTACATTTGATTTAAGAGGCATTGCCATGTATGCAGGAGAAAATTCAGACATCCTGCCATTGATGTTTTATGCAGGAATAATTTTATTACTTGTCGGGTTATTGTTTAAAGTTTCGGCTGCACCGTTTCATTTCTGGGCACCTGATGTATATGAAGGCGCTCCAACTGTAGTAACCGCATTTATGGCAACCATTGTAAAAACTGCTGCATTCGCTGCTTTCTACCGCCTGTTCTCCACCTGTTTTTCCGTTTCATTCGAATGGTGGACTCCATTGATTGCAGTAATTTCTGCCATCACCATGTTGCTGGGAAATATTATTGCTGTGTACCAGAAAAGCCTGAAGCGCATGCTCGCTTATTCAAGCATCGCTCATGCAGGATATATGTTGATGGCTGTTACGGCATTAAATCAAACTTCATCAGGCGCAATTCTTTTATACGCTGCTGCTTATTCTTTAGCGAGCATCGGAATTTTTACGGTATTGAATTATATGACAGCGGCAGGTGATGAAAATATTTCGGCATTAAAAGGATTTTCAAAATCACATCCTGCTGGCGCTGCGCTTATCTCACTTTGTGTTTTATCGCTGGCGGGTATTCCGCCTGTTGCCGGGTTTTTTGCCAAGTATTATATTTTTTACGGAGCATTGAAAAGCGATTTAACCTGGCTGGTGCTCGTTGCGGTTTTGAGTTCGCTTATTGGCGTGTACTATTATTTCAGAATAATTATTGCCATGTACCAACCTGTAGAAAATGAACCCTCTTTTTCTGTGAAAGGAATTAATTTTTTTGTGCTGCTTATTGCAGGGCTGCTTTCGCTTGCTTTAGGAATATTTCCTGCCTGGGTTATCGGGCTGCTGTAATTCCTTTATTTTTTCTTCACCGCTGTATCAATCATTCCTTTCAGAACTTTCAAATCAATATCCTCCAGTTTATTGATGTAAAGACAGCCAACACCGGTTTTGTGCTTGCCTAACTTTTTGAGCGCAGCGGCATGCTCCTGGATGTTCATGCAGAGGTATAACGACAGGTTTGCTTTGCGTGGTGAAAAACCTATCTTCATCCAATCTACTTCTCTGCCCGTTGCCGGGCTTTTATACCGTAGCTTGCCGAAGCCGATAAGCGAGCCTCCCCACATTTTTGGTTTTTCTCCGCTTGCTTTTTTCATCATCTCCAATACCACTAGGCTGTCTTTACGCTTTTGCTCATCTTTAACACTATTAATAAAACCCTCAACGCTTGCTTCATTTTGCTTTGTTTTTATTTCTGCCAGTTTTGATTTTTTTTCTGCCATTTGAAAATGTGATTATATGTTTGACAAATTTTTTATTAAACTAGACACAGCCTCGTACCAACAGAAGATTAAAATGTAATGTTATCAAGGTGATATATTTCTTTTGCCTTTTTCCAATTCTTTTTCAAGATTGGTTTCGCAACACTCGTTTCTCCATTTGACGGTTCACCAGAAAAGTGACAAAATTTTTCAGGGTAATTTTTGTCGCCATATTTATTCCATGATTTATATGCATCATAGCTCATTGGTTTTTCAATGTTAAATGGAATTTCCGTTCCCGTCCTGATACAAAAACCATTTTGCTTGCTTGATTTTTTTTCTTGCGTACTTAATACATCCTTTAGTTTAATGTCGGCTCTTCTTTCTATTATTTTAATTTGAGGTTCTGGGTTTGTTGTGTAACTGAAAGGTGTGCTCGTTTCCTTTATGTAGTCAATTTCTTTAAACGCCTCATCAAATAACTCTTGATCATTAGGATTTGACTTTTCTATAAGAACTCCCATTTCTTTATTGTTAGCCATTGAAAACTCATACAAATTAAGAGAGGTGATTATCATCTTCTCGTCATTAACATAGCATTTTGCGTGCAAAGATTCGTTTGATTTAAGTTTAACTAAACGAAGCTCTTCTAAAAACTTTAATTCGTCAATTTTGAGTGTTTGTTCTCTGAAAATAATAGTAGTCACTTTGTCTTTACTATTTCTATAAGTGAGCAAGTCACGAAAATCTTTTGCAAGTTTCAGATATGGTGAAATTAGAATGAGAGTCTGCCCTGCATTTCTTATTAAATCATCAATTTCAGAAACTGCTTTTCTTGTGTTTAGAAATTTTGCCATCGTATTTCTGGTTTTTGTTTGTCAAAATTAATTGTTTGCTTTATATCTCCTAAGCGGTTTATAACCCATTAGGGGATTGCATCCACAAAAGTGCTAACTTTTCTGCTAAGGTTTAACTGCCTTGGGTATTACAAAAACTAATAAAGGTTGGGTAAAATAATACTCAACCAATTATTAATGAAAATTTAACATACAAAAAAAATTATCAACTATTGATTTTCAACGGCTAACGCATTGAATACAGAAGATAAAATCGTATTATTTTTTTAATACTTTTTTGTGAACGCTGCCTGATTTTTTTTTCTTAACTTCGGTGCGGATTTGTGTTCCCGTTTTAGCGACATAAAGTGTTGATTAAGACCTGATAAGACAGAAGCACTGTACTGGCCCAATGAGAAATTTTATACGAAGGACTTTTATTGCCTTTTTTAAAAATCACCGGAGAAATTTTCCGGGGTGGATTTTTATAGCGCTCCTTGCAATTCCAGGGCTGTCGCTGGCACAGCCATCGCTTTCTCTTTCGCCATCAAATTTTAACGGGTATAATATCAGCTGTCATGGGTTGACTGACGGCTCCATTGACCTCACCATTACGGGCGGAGTGGCGCCTTTTGATATACTGTGGTCAACAACCGAAACATCAGAAGACATTTTTAATTTACCTGCCGGAAATTATACGGTGCGTGTAATTGACGCAAACACCGATACGGCTGAAACCAGCATTGACCTTGTTGAACCCGACTCCATCCAGTTTTCTTTTACACTGCAAAATGAAACCTGTGGTACTTCAAATGGTTCCATCACTTTAAATCTTACGGGGGGTGTTCAGCCGTATTCGTATTTATGGTCAACCTCAGCAACCGGTGCTGCTCTTTTTACAATTGGCGCAGGAACATATACTATAACCGTTACCGATTTAAATTTATGTACCGATGAAGATACAGCTTCGATCATAAACATACCCGCGCCAGCTGCAACAGTATTTTTAAAAACCGATGTAAATTGTTTCGGAGGAAATAACGGTTCAATTGATATTGATGTGAGCAACGGTACCCCACCGTTTTCATTTTTGTGGTCGAATGCCGAAACTACCGAAGATATTTCAAACCTTCCCGCAGGAAGTTATACCGTAATGGTAACCGATTTTAATTTATGCACCTCATCAACAAGCGATGTAATCACACAGCCTGATTCCATCCAGGTTTCATTTAATTCCGCAAATGAATTTTGCAACCTGGCAAACGGAACAATTGACGCGGGGGTAACCGGTGGAGTACCGCCTTATTCGTATTTATGGTCAAACAGTTCAACAGATAACTTAATATCAAACCTTTCAGCAGGGACTTTTACAGTAACCATTACCGATTTTAATTTATGTGTTAATGCAGATGCTTCGTCAATTGTAAATATTCCTGCCCCTACAGCAACTGTTATTTTGAAAACGGATGTAAATTGTTTTGGAGGGAATGACGGTACAATTGATGTTGATGTGAGCAACGGCACTTCACCGTTTTCATTTTTATGGTCGAATGGGGAAACCACTGAAGATATTTTAAATCTTACGGAGGGAAGCTACACGATTACCGTTACCGATTTTAATTTATGCACCTCCTCAACCGGGGATTTGATTAATCAGCCCGATTCAATGACAATCCGGTTTCATATCAGCAATGCTTCAGGTGGTCCGAATGGAAATATAGGTACTACTGTCAGAGGTGGTGTGTCTCCTTATACTTTTTTATGGTCAACAGGAGCAACCACCGATTCAATTTTCGGATTATATCCGGGTATTTATGACGTTACGATTACCGATTTTAACTCATGCGTTGAAAACCGTTCGGCAACAGTTCAGAATGCAAGTGTTGCCTGTGATGTTACAGTTACTTCGTCTGTTAATGTAAACTGTCATGGCGGAAATGACGGAAGCGTGGATATTTCGATTTCCGGAACTTTTCCGCCTGAAACTTATTTGTGGTCTAATGGAGAAACAACACAGGACATCGGTTCACTTATTGCCGGAACGTACACAGTAACCGTTACAGATTTTATCAGCTGTGTTACCAGCACAAGCATAACTATTACTGAACCCGACTCATTGGACCTTTCTTTTACTCCGACAAATGAGACCTGTGGCAATACCAATGGAAGCATTACTGTGAATGTTTCCGGTGGTTCAATACCATATTCCTATTTATGGTCAGGCGGTGAAACTACTGCCACTATTTCAAATCTTTCGGCTGGACTTACACAGTAACTGTTTTCGATAATAATTTCTGTTCAAAAACTGCATCAGGCTCTGTTACAAACGTTGCAGGACCTGCCGTTGCTCTCGATTCGATACATGATGTGCGCTGCTTCGGATTAACCGATGGTGATGTTTTTATTTCAGTAACCAGCGGTTCACCTCCGTATTCTTACCTGTGGAGCAATTCAGCAACCATTGAAGACCTGATAAATGTCGCAATTGGAACTTATACTGTTACTGTTACCGATTTTAACGGATGCACACAAACAATTACACAATCTGTAACCGAGCCGGATTCTATCGGGATATCATTTATTTCATCAAATGAAATTTGCAACCAGGCTAACGGAACCATTGACGCAAATGTAACGGGAGGAGTGCAGCCATATTCTTATTTGTGGTCCACAGCATCAACCGGCAATTCAATTTCCAATCTTACAGCGGGTTCTTATAC
>JBIOHJ010000050.1:0-22078 GCA_044448905.1 Bacteroidia bacterium
ATATTCAACATAGCCAACCTCACTTTCTCTCAGCAGATTAACGGATGCTACTCCCGAATTCCAGGGTGTATTGTATGACCCGCCAAAAGTGCTATTTACTTCGTCTAAAGTTGTTGCATTGATAGCATCGGTCCAGAAAATTTTTGAATTCAGGGAAAGCACTTTTTCAACTGTTCCCGGGTCTTCGTTCGGGATGGTATAATTAATTCTAAGAGTATAAGTTCCAGGCTCAACGTTAGTAACTTCACTGGATGAAGAGATTAAATTATTTCCTGAATCGTACCATTCATAAGAATAGTCACCATAAAAAGAATTTGAATAAACCTGTTCAGCAATAATGCTTCCGGTAGTATTGATAATGTCTATCGCATTAAACTGAAAGTTGAAAAGCGGAGCAGGTTTATCACATACAGCAAATATTTTTTCGATAGCTGCGCCCTGGTCATCTATCGAGACATTTAGAAAATACTCTTCAATTCTATTAAAGGAAATGGTTGTATCAAAGTAAACTACATTATTATTTGAGTAGATAAAATGTTCACTGCTGTCCTCCGAATTAAAAAAATGCTGAAGGCTTAATAAGTCGCCAGATCTAAAATTCTCCCATGAATATTGTGATCCGGAAACAAAGATTGAATATTTCCCATCAAGAAATTCAAAACCATATATCAGTCCCTCATAAGGTGGATCAGAATTGTATTCCTTTAATCCTACTTTTGATTTTTGAATCAGATCAGGGATGACAAATTGAAATTGCCAATTGGCATTTGAGCGGAAGCAATTTATAGAAGTTGAATATCCTCCATTTGAATAGCCAGAAGGAGTAGTTTTTCTAAGTGTTATTCCATCTCCAAAAAGAGAGGTTTTTTCTTCATCTAAAATATTTGGGAATGGCTCAATTATATAATACATACCTGTATCATTAAACCACTCCAGGTTCATCCCAATCAAAGCATGATATGCATAATTATCTGAAATTCGATTTAAAGCTAAAGTATGAACCCCTGCCGTCAAATGAGTCGAATAAGGTATATGCGCCTGTAACTCCAATTCATCATAAAGGCTTGTATCAACTGTTACGGAATCAAAAATTTCACTGTTGTTTACAATTTCATCAAATTCAATTTGACTTGGATAGTCATTTCCATCCCAAATCGTTTCATATTCTGATGCAATCGTTGGATCTATAAAAATGCTTCCGGATGAATTATCGGTTTCATTTAAAATAATAGCTGATATATTAAAATCCTTGCCTGAAAAATTACATTTTACTTCATTAAGACTTGTATATTGATCATGAAGAGAAACATCCACTAACAAAGAACGATCAGGTTTCGTAATTGTCGAATAAAAAATGATTCCATTCTTCTTAAAACGCATGATGGTGTCATTCCTTTCAATTTTAAAAATATCATTTAAATGAGCAATGCCAAATTCTCCCTTTAATTCACCGTTTAAATAGACATATACTAAATCATACTTTATGAGTATTACAAAATCAATTGAAGTATAATCGTCATTCGTATTTATATCTGACAATCCATATGCATTTTGGTTGCTTAAACTGGTAATTTTAAACTGCATGTATCCATTTTCATTGGCAGGCAAAAAATTTTCGGTTGATGCACCTGCCTTTCCCCAACCCGTATCGGTTGTTTTGGTAAGAGTATTCCCGGATAAGGTGACACCATTTAAACTTTTTTCATCCCACGAAACGTAAACTTGCGAGGAAGCGCAATTAAGCAAAGCCAAAAAACAGATGTTAATCAGCAGAAGGATTTTCAAAATATTTTTCATGAAAATCAAGGTTTGGTTAGTTATTAAAATAAATTGATTGAGAAAATACTGCGTTGGCATATTCGAGTTTGGCTTCCGCATAATATGTGTTTATTCCGATAAAATTTCCTAGTCCTAGGTATATCACTTCATTCTCTCTTTTATATGAGGTACCATCCATAAAAATTCCACTTTGATCGAAAACAAAAATCTTATTTAATAAATCGGATGATCCCAGGGTGGTACCTAACTTCACATGAATATTAATGACGTTGGTAGTGTCTTCCAGTAATAAAGCCATCGTGCTTTTTAATTGCGTTAAGTTAAAAAAGACCGAATCATTATAATTTTGAAGATTATTAGTGTCATTCGGTGCTACTTCCATAAAAACTTCCATACTCGATGGTGGAGGAGGGGATTGAGAAAAGCACAATTCAATTGAGGAGTAAAAGAACAGGAAGGATGAAAATAAAATTGCTTTTTTCATGACATAATTTTTGTACTGTTAAATTTTTTTTAAGCGTAAGCTTTTTCTAAGCTTAACTTAGGCATTATAAATACACTGAGGAATAAAATTTCGCTTAAGAAGCTTATCAAAAAAACAAATGTATTTTAATTGTTTTGATTATTGCTTCTTACGGTCTTCTAAATAAACCAAAAACAGGTCAGTTGAATCATAGGCGGTAGTGTTGGGTTAGTTTAATAAAAATAAGGTCGGATGTAAATCTGAAAATAATTTTTGTTACTCGCACTAATATTAAAGTATGATTTTAAATTTTTGCCGGGGCAATACTAAAATTGATTTTTTGATTTTCCAAAAGAATTTTATCAACAGGGTGTTGATAACCCAGGCTTGGGGCTTCTTTTCAGAACCCGACAGAGGTGCTCAATTTAAACAGCGGTAAATACATGGCGACTAAAATCACCGCAACAAGAACCCCGAGGAATATTATGATAAGTGGTTCAAGCAGGCTGCTGATTAAACTTGTCTGGTGTTCCACTTCATCGGTAAACTGTTTTGATAGTTTTTCGAAAATCATTTCCAGTTTATTCACTTCCTCGGCTACCTTAATCAAGGAAATCATACGTTTGGTATATACCCGAAATTTAGAAAGGCTTCCGTGTAACGTTTCTCCATCAAGAATCATTTGCCGGGCAGATATAAGCGAAGTTTCAATAGGGTAGAACCCGACCATTTTCTTTACAAGGTCAAGAGCATTTACCAAAGGCGTTTTGGCGCTTGTAAGCAGGTGCATAGCGTGACAGAATCTTGCGAGGTAAACTTTTCTCATAATTTCTCCAATCAAAGGAACCCGCAAAATGACAGAAGAAAAAAAACTCCGGAACCAGTCTTTGCTTTTCTGGGTGTAGAGAAACAGCAAGGCTAAAAATACGCACAGGAAAATAAAAAATCCATATTGAGAGAAAAAATCAGAAGCATTAATAATTAATTTAGTCAGCGGTGGGAGGTCGGTTTTAAATCTTTTAAAAACATCGGCAAACATGGGAACTACAAACTTCATCATAAAAAAAATAGCGCCAAATGCAGTTATGAGCACAACTACCGGGTAGGCAAGGGCGTTAATAACCTGTCGCTTTTGTTTTATCTTCCCGTTAAAAAATTTTGTCAGGTCGTTTAATACCTCAGCCATCTTCCCGCTTTCTTCACCTATTTTAAGGCTGAAATATTCGTAAGCGCTGAACTTGCCCGATTGTTCAATTGCACCCGACAAACTTCCCCCGCTCACTACAATTTCTTTTATGGTATTAAAAAGCTGTTTATCCTTTGCCTTGTTTTGCTGTTCAACTACCAATTCGAGAGCCGTTTTTATATCAACCCCTGCTGATAAAAGAATAGAAAACTCGGAATAAAATCGCTCCTTTTTTTTGTCACCAAGTTCCTTGCCGAAAAGAACAATTTCTTTATTGAGAAAATCAAAATAAGAACCAGGCTCTTTTTTTATTTCCAGGGAAGGAGCCGTACCGGTTTTAATTTTCCTGATATCAATTTCCATTATTGCTCTTCGTTTTTATTTTCTGCTTCCATCAGGTCAGCAGATGCATATCTTTTTTTATAATGAAATTGTTCAGGCTCACCGGTAATTTTTGAATGGAAAATTACTTCATCCACAAGCCCGTTTGTATTTTCCTGTTTTAGGTTCATAAACTTCTTTTCCATTTCAACGGCCGCAACAAAAAAAGTATCACGCACTTCATCAACGGTTCTTAAAATAAAATTACTGTTGAAATTGTATGTTATTTTCCGGCCGGCCGGAAAATAAAAATGCAAGCCATTTGTGTGAGAAGCCGCAGTGAGTGCCTTCTCAAAATCATTCTTAAAAACACTATCGAACCCTGATGACTCCATCACTTGCTTATTTTTTGATTTGAAGCCGTTTATTTGATTCGATATAATATTAATGCACAAATAAGCTATGCTTACAACGATAGCCGTCAATATTAAAGCAACCATCATTTCGAATAACGTAAACGCATGTACTCTTTTTTTCATCCGGGTATAAAAATAACTTCTTTATGCTGCGCTATTAATTTTCCTTTGCCATTGTATGCCGAAAGAGTCATTTGCAAAAGGTCGTCCGATTCCATAAACCGGTTTATTTTTTTTTTCACCACCAGGTTTTCAATCTCGTAATCATTATCAACGTAATTATTATCCTTTTTTGACTGTATGGAAACTTCGTTCAGAACCATACTGGCATGAAGCCGCTGCCTGAAATCCACCGAGTTGATCACATTGGAATAAATTACTGTTCCGATGCCGAAGCAGATAATTATAATTACCATTGCAACAAGAGTTTCAATTAACGTGGAACCGTTTATTTTTTTATTCAGTACAGCCATTTCACAATTTTTTTATTCTTGCTTTGCTCTACTAAGCTTATCCCGGTAAAATGAACGCTCAACCTGCTGTTATCAATGGTTGCATTGAGCAGATGATTTTCATAAATGGATGATGGAGTCCTGAGCATTATTTTTTTGCAGAAAACACTTCCGAAAACAGAGCCCTGTATATCGGCATTACCTGATGAATAAAGCTGCCCGCTGAATTCAGAATTTTTTTGAATATAAATTGTAATGTTTTTTTCCGTTGTGCTGACATCCTGGCTGGCAAATAAAATCCCGGTAATCTGCGCATCTTTTTCAAGGCGTATAAATAAATTATCGGCTGAATTCTTTTCCTGTATAATTCCAAGCACGCTCGGATACTTTATCCTGCAGCTGCTTTTTACAATGATGCTGTCCGAAGCAAATGCCTGCACAGTCCCGGTAAAATTTTCTTCAAAGCTCACGGAAGATGCAAACAAAAGAACATCGTGCATCTCATTATTCGATTCCACACGGATATTTTTTTTTGAATACAATAAAATATTCCCCGATAAATTTTTCCCGCTGAGCAGCATATTTTCCTTGCTGTAAATAAATAAAGTGCTTTCGGAAAACGAACGGGTTATTGTATCAGGAATTTCCGACTCTTCAAAATTCACAATGCTGTCCGTTTCTCCTGCCTGTGCGATAAAAATATCCTTTAGCCGATTTATTAATTCTTTATTCACGGGAGGTAGCTGTGAAGTACTTAATTTAATGGTTCCGTCAATCAATTTATCCCCGGTAAAGTTTTGTCCCTCAATGTATGCTCTTTTAACTCCTGATTTCGGAAGAAAGCAAGTGCCTTTTATAAGAGTCTTTCCGCATAAGGAAAGTGGTTTTCCCAGGTCGCACAGGTACAGCGCGGTTTCTTTGCTGTCAAAATAATCATATCCTATCAGTGCGGTCTTCCCAATTCTGTTATTCCCGGAAAATGCAACGGAAGAAAAAATTTCAAAGCCTCCCCAATCTTTTCTTTCAAGAGTTACCGAATCGGTTCCATCGTTAAAAAGATCTAACGTTGTTTTTTTATTCATCGGGATAAAACCGTTTTCCGACATCAGGATATTAATTCCGGAGTTTGCATTGAGCAGCAAACGTTCGCTAATATTGTTTGATGCAAAACGCAGCGATTGAATGAGTGAATAAAATATAAAAGCGCTGCTTACCATTGCAATGAGCAGTGAAACAGCTATTGCATAAAAAAGAGCGCCCGCTTTTACCATCCACAACGTTGTTTCAGTTTTTCTTTTCGGCTCTTTATTTTTTTACACCTTCTTTATTCCCTTGTTCTTTGGGCTTAACAGGCTCCTTTTTGGTATCAACAGTTGTACTATCCTTTTGTGCAGGCGCTTCCTTCTTACCTGACCCAGGGCTTTTAAGCGTATCAGTCTGCTGTTTTGTTTCCCCGGTTTGCTTTTTTGCTTTTTCTTTTTTCACTTTTGGAGTTTCACTTACTTCCACTCCTTTTTTAAATTTCTGCTTACTAATTAATTTACCCTTTTCATATGTTTTTACATCGCCATGTATTACATCATCTTTGTATTCAATGCTCTTTGTCAATTCTCCGTTAGTATTATAAAGTTCTTTAATACCGTTCAATGCCCCGTTTTTCCAATGGCTTGTTTCCTTAACTTTACCATCATTATACCAGCCCATCCATTTACTCCATTTTAATCCTTTATTATAATGACCCTGTTCTTTTAAATTATTATTCAGATAAAATGACTTATAAATACCATCCAGCAATTTTCCATCGTAACTTCCTTTAGTTAACATTACTTTATTAAATGCAAACCAGGTGTAAGTATAATCGGGGTTGATTTTAATTTTAGCTTTCGATGATAAAATTTGAGCCTTAACAGTGTAATCCTGAAAATTTATATATATCCATTGGGGAGGAATAATATTATCCTGTGCACTGGAAATGAAAACACAAAAAATAAAGCTCAGAAGAACAGGGTAGTTTTTCATATTGAAATTATTTACAAATAAAAGTAAACAAACTTAGATATAAAAAACACTTTCACCAAAGTTAGTAACGAAATTGAATTTTACTAAGAACAGTATTTACCCAACTAACTTTTATTTTTAAAGATTACTATCAACACCCTTTCCCAAAAGACCAGGTGGCTAAAACCCCTCCATGCTAAAAAATTCCGAAATCGCCCTGCGCGCACCCGTACCCCTCTTTTAATTTTTTTGAAAATTATTTACCCCCATGTTTAATCCGGTCGGATAAAGTCAAATATAATAGCTTGATTTTCAAAAATGAAAAGCTTCTTGTTGTAGCCTTGCTGCGATCACAGTAAGTGAGTCGTAAAGGGTCGCTTTTGTATTTCAATAAAAATAACCGATATTTGCGCTCCTTTTTATTGAATACTCTAAACTTAAATTAATAACATGTCACGTATTTGCGATTTAACCGGAAAAAAATCAATCGTTGGAAATAATGTTTCTTTCTCTAACAAGAAAACTAAACGCAGATTTAATCCCAATCTTCAAAAGAAAAGATACTTTATTCCTGAAACAGGAGAATGGGTTACACTTAAAGTTTCCACTTCGGCTATGCGTACCATCAACAAAAAGGGCATATCAAAAGCCATTGCTGATGCGATTACTAAAGGAAAAATTTAATACCCAGTTAAGCCAACCCGTTATCGTATTATGAAACGAAAATTCGCGTTGGCTTTTTTATTTCCGCTTATTTTTTCAACTGCCATTTTAGGGCAGGAGCAAAAAGTTTTTATTGTTAATCCCGATTCATCGCTTTACGATACAGACCTTCTTACTAAAGAATTTCATACCAAGCGCAGAAAGGCGCTACGCGATAAAATGCCCGAAGGTTCGGTGGCAATATTGATTGCATCGCCTGTTCGCAATCGAAGCAATGATGTGGATTATGAATATCACCAGGACCCCAACTTTTATTATTATACAGGTTATCAGAAATCTGGAGCTGCTGTATTAATATTTAAAGAACCTCAGGTTATAAATGGAATAACAGCCGATGAATTTATTTATGTAAATGAACGAAACCCGGTTACTGAATCCTGGACAGGAAAAATTCCTTCTAAAGAAGAAGTTTCCAATACGGGCGGCATAAGTACAGTTTTTATTAATACTGATTTTGAAACTGTTGATTTTGATTTCAGCAAAATGAAAAAGTTGCTGGTAAAAATTCCCACCGATATAAATGAAAATTCCAAGGATAAAGGCAGCACAGGGTGGCTTGTAAAAAAACTAAAAGATCAAACTACGAGTCAGGATTTTGATAAAGTCAGCATGGCTAAGATTAATTCATCTCTGCGTGAAGTAAAGGAAAAAGAGGAACTCGTATTGATGCAAAATGCTGTTGATATTACCTGCCGTGGGTTTCACGAAGCATTGAAATCAGCAGAGCCGGGCATGACCGAATTTCAACTAGAGGCAATCAACGAGTATTTTTGGAGTAAAGCGGGATCAGAATATGCTGGCTATCCATCTATTGTGGGAGGGGGCGCCAATTCATGTGTGTTGCATTATGAAACTAACCGCAAAAAACTGGTTAATGGTGATATTATAGTAATGGATATGGGAGCCGAATACCACGGTTATTCAGCCGATGTAACCCGCTCATTCCCGGTAAACGGCAAGTTTTCCGCTGAGCAAAAAATAATTTACCAGTTGGTTTACGATGCTCAGAAAGCAGGAATAGAAGCGTGTAAACCCGGAAATGATTTCAGCGAACCCCATCGTGTAGCTGTTAAAATTATTACCGAAGGATTGAAAAAACTGGGAATTATAAAAGAGGATTCTGAAGTGCACCAGTATTTTCCGCATGGCACTTCGCATTATTTAGGTCTCGATGTTCATGATCCGGGTACCTACGGTTCATTAAAGCCTAACAGCATTATTACCGTTGAACCCGGTATTTATATTAAGGAAGGATCTGAATGCGATAAGAAATGGTGGAACATCGGTATAAGGATTGAAGATGATGTGCTGATAACCACTGATGGCCATAATGTAATTTCTGATTGTATTCCTAAAACCATTGCTGAAATTGAAAAGATTATGGCTCAAAAAAGCCCTTTCAACGATATAAAATAAGTTAAGGCTGGGGCTTGTCAATTGCTTCCAATATTCTATATTTGCACCCCTTATAATCATAGTACAAGAATCAAAATAAAATGGCAAAGAAAGGCAACAGAGTACAGGTAATACTTGAATGTACTGAGCATAAAGCAAGTGGTAAGCCCGGAACATCGCGGTACATTACCACTAAAAATAAAAAGAACACAACCGATAGAATTGAGTTGAAAAAATTCAACCCGATTCTGAAGAAAATGACTTTACATAAGGAAATTAAATAACTTTAAATACAATGGCAAAGAAAGTAGTTGCAACACTCAAAACCGGAAAAGGAAAAGAATTTTCCAGGGTGATTAAGATGATTAAAAACCCGCAAACGGGTTCATATTCATTCAGGGAAGAAGTTGTGCATAACGATCACATCAAAGATTTTCTAAAGCAGAAATAAGAAATCTTAAATTTATAATGAAAAGCTTCTTTCGGTTGAAGGAGGCTTTTTTCTTTTCATTTAAAAATTATTCATGGGTATTTTTAATTTATTCACCAAAGAAAAAAAGCAAAGCCTTGATGAAGGGTTATCTAAAACCCGTGAAAGTTTTTTCTCAAAAGTCACAAGGGCTATTGCAGGCAAATCGAAAGTGGATGATGAGGTGTTGGATAAGCTCGAAGAAATCCTGGTCTCATCCGATGTAGGCGTAAGCACTACCTTGAAAATTATTGAACGGCTGCAGCAACGGGTTTCAAAAGATAAATATATGGATGCATCAGAACTGAATAAACTGATGAAAGAGGAAATAACCGGTCTGCTTTCAGAAAATGAAATGAGTTCAAAAAACGGTGAGCTGATTGATAACTCAAAAAAACCGTATGTGATAATGGTTGTGGGTGTAAACGGAGTTGGCAAAACTACCACGATTGGTAAGCTGGCTTACCAGTTAAAGAAAGAAGGAAAAAAAGTTTTACTTGGAGCAGCCGATACTTTTCGTGCTGCTGCTGTTGATCAATTAACTGTTTGGTCGAAGCGGGTTGACGTTCCGTTAGTCACACAAGGTATGGGTGCCGACCCGGCATCGGTGGCTTTTGAAACGGTGAAATCAGGAGTTGCGCAAAATGCCGATGTAATTATTATTGACACAGCAGGAAGATTACATAATAAAATAAATCTGATGAATGAGCTTTCAAAAATCAAAAAAGTGATGCAGAAAGTAATTCCCGATGCACCGCATGAAATACTTTTAGTATTGGATGCGTCCACCGGGCAAAATGCAATTGAACAGGCAAAACAATTTACAGCTGTCACCCAGGTGAATGCGCTGGCACTTACAAAACTTGACGGCACCGCAAAGGGCGGAGTGGTAATCGGTATTTCTGATCAGTTCCACATTCCGGTTAAATATATTGGGGTAGGAGAGAAGATGGAAGATTTGCAGGTATTTGATAAAATAGAATTTGTAGATTCTTTATTTACTGCAAGCTGAAAAAATGAATTTTAAAAAAAATATCCTGTTGCTTTTGTTTTTGGTCATGGCAAGTTTTGTTTTTGCCCAGAACAAAAAACTGTATGTTCACTTCAATGATAATACCGGTTTACAGTTCACTTCCAATGATTTTATTTTTACAACAGATAGTTTGTTCATAAGAGGCGACTCAGATTTTGGTCGTCAAAAGACTGAATACCTGCGCAGAAAACTTTTAAATCAGGAAATTAAAAAAATAAAATCATTTTTAAAATCCTTTCCGCTCGATTCATTGGAGGACGCTTACTTTAATGATTATAAAAGTATGGGTTATATAAGCCCCGAGCATTATCCGCGCGTTGTGATTGCGGAAATTAATTTTAACGGTAAAGAATACAAAACTAAAATGACAAACTGTTACGCATATAAAATTGCTGATCTTATATCTTTTTTCAATACTTTTATTCCTGATGAAGTGGAAATCAAACTAAAGAAAGAAGATTTTGATGCGTTTATCAAATAATAATTTTCTCTGCGCTCCCCGTTCCTCTGCGTTAAATTTTCCATTTTGTTGGTTCAACTAATTATGAAAACCAAAACGCTCCGTAAAAATAAAATCAACATCGTCACGCTTGGCTGTTCAAAAAATATTGTGGACAGCGAAGTGTTGATGGGGCAGTTGAAAGCAAATTCTTTTGATGTTTCGCATGAAGCAGAGAAAAATAATTCAGAAACAGTAATCATCAACACCTGCGGTTTTATTGACAATGCCAAACAGGAGAGTATTGATACCATTCTGCATTACGCGAAGCAAAAAGAAAAAGGAAATATCGAAAAATTAATTGTCACCGGATGCCTATCTGAACGCTATAAGCCCGAACTGGAAAAAGAAATTCCTAACGTTAACCACTATTTCGGTACACGCGATTTACCACGATTATTAAAAACACTTGGCGCTGATTACAAGCATGAGTTGGTCGGAGAACGGTTACTTACAACTCCCGTTCATTATGCCTATTTAAAAATATCAGAAGGCTGTGATCGTCCCTGCTCATTTTGCGCCATTCCTTTGATGCGCGGAAAACATATTTCACGACCAGTTGAAGAAATAGTTAAAGAAGCAAAGCATCTCGCAAAAAACGGAACCAAAGAGCTTTTAATTATTGCACAGGATTCTACATATTACGGTTTGGATATTTATAAAGAAAGAAAACTTGCTGATTTATTATTGAAATTGTCAGACGTTGAAGGCATTGAATGGATTCGTTTGCATTATGCTTTCCCTTCGGGATTTCCTTTGGAAGTTTTGGATGTAATCCGCGAACGACAAAATATCTGCAATTATCTTGACATTCCGCTGCAGCATATTTCAAACAATATGCTTCAATCGATGCGAAGAGGAACAACCAAAGAAAAAACAATTGAACTTGTTAATACAATCCGGGAAAAAGTTCCGGACATTGCCATCCGCACTACGTTAATCGCAGGATATCCCGGTGAAACAGAAAAAGATTTTGAAGAACTTTTACAATTTGTGGAGGAAACAAAATTCGACCGGCTTGGTGTGTTTGCTTATTCGCATGAGGAAAACACACATGCGCATTTGTTGAATGACGATGTCCCGAACGAAATAAAAGAAGAACGTGCTGCCACCATTATGCAATTACAGCAAAGCATTTCGCGAAGCATTAACGAAAATAAAATTGGCAAATCGTTTAAAGTTCTTTTTGACAGGAAGGAAGAAGATTATTTTGTGGGAAGAACCGAATCCGATTCACCCGAAGTGGATAACGAGGTATTGGTGGATGCAAAAAATAATTACGTGCGAATTGGAGATTTTGCTAATGTTCGCATTGATTCGGTTGAAGAATTTGATTTGTTTGGAACGGTAGTTTGATTTTCTTTGCATTCATGCTGAAGTTTCTCGCTCAACCTTATCCGCAATTCGGCTCCCGTAAAGAAAAAATAAGAACTGCTGTCGTTATCAGCATATTTGTTGCCTTGTTCCTTTTAATATTTCAGCCGTTTGATTTATCTCAATTTGAATTTAAAAACAAAACATGGTTTATTCTCGGATACGGGTTGGTAACCCTGGTAGTTTTCCTTGCAATTGAATTTACATTACCATTTCTGTTTCGTATTTTTTTTGCTGAGGAGAACTGGACAACCGGCAAGCAAATTTTTATTGTTCTGTTAACTGTTTTTTGTATCGGGCTTGGAAATTATTTCTATACCGGGTTAATTACTCACCAGGATTTTTCAATTAACAAAATTCTTTTTTTCCAGGTGGTCACGCTTGCAGTGGCTGTATTTCCTGTTTTGATTCTTACTCTGTGGAATCAGGTGCGATTGCTCAGGAAAAATCAGCGTGCCGCTGAACAGATAAATAAAGTAATTGCTGCACCGGTTGCAACTTATCTGTCAAGCCATATTCATTTAATTGCCGAAAATGAAAAAGATGCAGTGGATGTTGATGGCAATTCGCTTTTACTCATTGAAGCAAGTGACAATTATTCCACGGTTTACTATACCGAGCAGGGCAATGTAAAAAACCATCTGATACGCAGCAGCCTCAAACGTATCGAATCGCAAATCAATCATCCGGATATTATACGCTGCCACCGAACCTATATTGTAAATTTATTGCATGTTAAATCTGTATCGGGTAATGCGCAGGGATACCGCCTGCGGCTCGACCATTTTGACCAGTCAATACCTGTTTCGCGCAACCTGAATGGCGAAATAAAAAACAAGCTCAGTCGGCATAATAAATAATCCTCTTTGCTTTTCATCCCAATTATTACCATTCGTCCCATTTTTCACCGCAGGGATAAACGGGAGCATACATTTGCGCAAAAAACAAAACAATGGAAACCATCTTTAAAACATTTCTGATAATTCACATCGCTTGCGGCTTCACTGCATTTATTGCGGCACCCGTTGCCATGATTGTAAAAAAAGGTGCCGATGCACACCGCAAATCCGGAAAACTTTTTTTCTGGTGCATGACCGGTGTTTGCATTTCTGCTTTCATCATGTCGGTAATTCATCCAAACATGTTTTTGTTTGCCATTTCGGGGTTCAGTTATTATATGGTTGTTTCCGGCTATCGCTGGATTTACCGCAAGAAAATAAAATCAGTAAAAGATGTCGCTAAAATTGACTGGCTCATTCTCGCACTTGCCGCGGTGTTTAATTTCTTCCTGCTCGGATACGGAATTTTCGCCATCGTTACCAATCCGCAAAGCCCGTTCGCGTACATCGCAACCGTTTTCGGGTTAATAGGAGTAAATTTTGTGCGCGTTGATTTAAAGCATTTCTATAAGCCTTCCGAAGATAAAAATGCGTGGCTGCTTCATCATATTGGTAGCATGATTGGCGGCTATATTGCAACGGTGAGCGCTTTCTCAGCCGTAAATTTTAATTTTCTTCCCACCATCATCCAATGGCTCTGGCCCACAATCATTGGTGTTCCGTTGCTCATTATGTGGATTAATTTTTACAAACGGAAATTCAAATCCGGTAAAAAAGCTGAAGAGTTGGTGGAAGTGAGGATGTAGTCTGATGCCCTGACTGTACTATAAAACCCTCAGATTTCCTATTAATTTCACATACAGTTCGTTTGCACGCTTATTTAACCTATCTTCGTCCCATTATTAACAAATTAAAACAATTACAATGAAAAAAGGAAAAGTTAAATTTTACAACAGTCTAAAAGGGTTTGGTTTTATTTTAGACCACGAAACAGGACAAGATATTTTTGTCCACTCATCAGGAATAACTACTAATATCAACGAAGGAGATGAAGTAGAGTTCGAAGTAACCCAGGGTAAAAAAGGTTTAAATGCAACAAACGTAAAACTTGCACAATAAAGACTAAATTACCAGTAAACGAAACGCGCCCGGTCTGTAAACGACCGGGCGATTTTTTTTATGCCAGCTTGCTGAAGGTTGAGCAAATAAATATACCCGGTTAACTTTATTATATTTGTTAAAACTTTATCCTTATGAAAAAAATATTTACACTGTTTTTATTCTCACTTTCATTTTCACCTTCACTTGTCAAATCAGATTACTGGACTCAAAAGGCGGACTTTGCCGGGTCGGCAAGAAGAATGACCAGTCATTTCGCCATCGGCTCAAAAGGTTATATAGGTTTGGGATATGCGGGGGCAAATTTCCAGGATTTGTGGGAATACGACCCCGTTAATAATTCGTGGGCGCAGCAGCTGAATTTACCGGCAAATGCACGCAGGCTTGGCATTGGTTTTTCAATCGGAACCAAAGGATATTTCGGCACCGGGTATGACGGCACTTATTACAATGATTTTTGGGAATGGGATCAGCTGAATAACGCATGGACACAAATGGCAAATGTTCCCGGTCCGCCACGGTGCGATGCGGTGGCTTTTTCAATCGGAACAAAAGGATATGTAGCTACCGGCTACAGCGGAACTTTTCTCAATGATCTCTGGGAATGGGACCAGCTTACAAATATGTGGGTCCAGAAAACAGGCCTTCCTTCTAATCCCCGCGCAAACGCGGTTGCTTTCTCAATCGGTGGCAAGGGATACATTTCAACAGGTCTCGATAATGGAAATTACCTGGCTGATTTGTGGGAATGGGATCAGCTTACCGATACATGGCTTCAAAAAGCAAGCTTCGGTGGTACACCAAGATATGCCGCTGAATGTTTTTCGATGGGAACATACAGCTATGTAGGTACGGGTGGAAGCTTTACAAACGATTTCTGGCAATGGAACCAACTGACAAATACATGGATTCAAAAAGCAAATTTTTCAGGAGTTGCACGCGATTATGCTTCGGGTTTTGTTATCGGTAACAAAGCATACCTTGGCACCGGTTACAACGGAACAGATTTAAATGATTTTTGGGAATACACACCCGATAGTACTACCTCGGTTGAAGATTTTCTGGTTTCCGGTTTGCAGTTTACAGTTTATCCAAATCCGGCAAAAGAGTTTACGGTTTGCAGTTTACAGTTTGCGGTTAGTAAAAAAATTAATTTATCTGTTACTAATATAAATGGCAGAAAATTTATTTCTAAACAACTGGAAATTGGAAACAGTAAACTGGAAACTAAAATTGACATTCACACTTTCTCAAAAGGGATTTATTTTATCGAAATTAGTGATGGAAAAGAAAAAGCTGTTAGAAAATTTATGAAAGAATAAATTATTTTTTCTTTTTCTTACTTTCAATTTCATTACTGAAAAATAAGCCTCCTTAAGCCAACTGATTAATTTCTTATCCACCTGTTCCAGGCTTTCAAGCCGTACTGCATGGGTAACAGGTCGCATGAAGAGATTGCTGTTACAGAACTTCAATTTTGCAGACAGCAGGCACACCAATTGAATTTCTTCTTTTAATTTCCCAAAACTAATTTAGGAAATTTCCATCTGACCAACGAATAGCTTCCGAAAACTACCAGGTTGTAAAACAAATCACCGGTAACAGTGCCTTTAAAAAACGGAATTCCTGCAATATAACAGTCCATCAGCCCGGAAAGTGTAAAAGGATAAGAATCGTGATAGGTAATCCAGCTGCCAAAATTTGTTACGAAAAAAAATATCAAAGAACCTGTCAGCGAAGCAACCATTATAGTTTGCCTTTGAACTCTTCGCCTCAACGCAAATCCAAGCATGGCGATTAAAATATAACTTCCGTACACAAACGGAAGGGTAGCATGAAATCCGTTACCTGAAATTATTTCGAGCAATAAATCGCTTAATAGCATCGCACAAAGCGGCAATACAATGGCAAGCCGTTTATTTACCAGGTAAGTACCGGCAAACAATGCAATAGCGCCAAACGGAATAAAATTAGGCTCATGGGGAATTAATCGTGCAACGGCAGCAACAGCAAGCATAACCAGTATCAGCTTGCCTTTATTGGTTTTTAGTTCCTCTAAATTCATGGTTTGTAGTTTTATGTTTCAAATTTAAAAATATTTCTTTGAACTGGTAAATTGCAGCATTGAATTAAAGAATCTTTTCAACAAGCAATATTTTATTTATCATTGCCGTAATTAAAAAGAATTGCAAATGGAATTGGCTAATAGAAGAGGGTTCAAAGCTTATTTAATTATTTTGTTTGTATTAAGCCTGCTGCTGTTTTTTATCAATATAAAAGACAGCCATGACTGGGGTGATGATTTTGCACAGTACATTCACCGTGCTAAAAATTTGGTGGAAGGTATTCCGCAGCAGCAAACGGGATATGTGTTTAATGAGCATTATCCTATTTACAGCCCGCCTGCTTTCACTATGGGTTTTCCTTTGCTGCTTTCGCCTGTTTATTATTTTTATGGCAATAACCTTGTTGCCTTCAATTATTTCATGTCGTTCATACTTGCATTGATTATTATTTTTACTTATGTGTTCTTATGCAGGTATATGAAACCTGTTTATGCATTTTTTATTTCAACGGCATTACTCTTTAATCCTTTGCTCATTAATTTTAAGACCGAAATACTTTCCGATCTTCCGTTTACCCTTTTCTTATTGCTTTGTATTTTGGTCTATTATCATGAAAAACACAATTGGATAAAAGTTGTTTTCCTCGGTTTGCTGGCAGGATTTTTAATTTCAATCCGGTCAGTGGGCTTTTCTTTTCTTGCAGCTCTTTTCATAAACGAAGCATTTTTATTTTTCAAATTCTCTCGTGGAACAAATCGAAATATGAGATGGGTAAAGAATGGAATCATAGTGCCCGCAATTGCAGGGTTTGTTTATTACGCACTTAATTATTGGCTTTTCAATTTATCAGGAGGTAATATTCATTCTCCATCCAGAATATTTACTCTCTCCCACTTGTCCGATATTTTTTTCCGAAACCTCAATTACCAGATGAACGCGTGGCAAAGTTTATTGTTTACGCCTGATGAAAACAAATATGCATTCATTTCATCGCTGGCAAAAAGTGTTCTATTAAGTGGTGTGGTTTTCGGATTCGTAATGCGTTGCAAAAAAAACTTTTCATTTCTTGAGATTTTTATTATTTCATATATGCTGGTATTGCTTGTGTATCCCTATTCAAATCCCGGTTTCAGATTTCTATTTCCTCTGATCCCTTTATTTATGCCCTATTTGTATGAATGGTTTAAAGTAATTAATAAAAGCCTTGGCACGTCAAAAAATTTGTTTATCGTTCTCTCAGTACTTGCTCTTTATTTTTTATACAAACATGATTTAAAAAAAATTATAGATAATGAGCAATTCATAACTCATGGTCCGCAAAGACTTACCTCAGCAGATATTTTTTCTTTTGTACGTCAAAACACTAAGGAAAATGAACGCTTCCTGTTTTCAAAACCAATGGTGCTATCGCTATATGCCGGAAGAGAATGCATGGCAGTTAATCCTGATGAAGAATGGGCCGCAATTGCGGAGCAAATCAGGGAATATAAAATAAAATATATCCTTACCTGCACTGAGCTTATCAATCCCGCAACAAATAAATACATTGAAAATAATTCAGAACGTTTGCAATTAATAAAGTCGAACGATTTATTTAAGCTGTACTCGATTCCCGGTCAGTGAAATTATTTTCCCTGCCATATCTCCCACGCTTTTTCTGCCTGCAGATGTAACATTTCTAAACCGTTTTTTATTTGCGCGCCTTTTTCTTTTCCTTTTTTTAAAAACAGGGTTTCGCCAGGATTGTAAATAAGATCAAATAACAAATGGTCAGGCGTTACATACTGAAAAGGAATCTGCGGACAGTCATTTATCTGAGGAAACATTCCTGCAGGAGTGGCATTAATAATTACAGTTGCCTGAAGGATTTTTTCTTTATCAAGTGACGAATAAGAAATTATATTATCATGTACTTGCGTGCGTGAAACAAAACTGTGTTGAATTTTCAAAGAAGCTAAAACATACGATACAGCCTGTGCAGCCCCGCCCGTTCCTAATATGATTGCGTTTTTATGATGTGGTTTACAAACTGCTAAAAATGATTTTTCAAATCCATACACATCTGAATTGTAACCTTCCAGGGAAACTTTTTTATTTTTCCTTATTACTTTAATTGTATTTACTGATTTTGTTTTTTCAGCTACCGGATCTAAATAATTTAAGAATCTTAATGCCGATTGTTTATATGGCGTGGTAACATTTAATCCCCTGATATCTTCATTGCTTTCAATTAATGAAGTTAAAAGCTCAATTGATGTGAGAGGAAAATTTTTATACTCACAATTCCTGATGTTTTCATTTCTAAATTTTTCGGTAAAAAACTTTTCAGAGAAAGAATGGGTGAGGGGATAGCCAATTAAACCGTAAGTCTCCAAGTGAAATATAAAATTATTGATTAAGCCTTTCTCATTTTCACAAACTGTACTACAGCCGGAATAAGAGAAATGATAATAATAGCAAAAATAACCAGCTCAAAATTTTTCTTTACAAATTCGAGATTGCCAAAATAAAACCCCGCAAGTGTTAAACCGGTTACCCAGGCAATGCCTCCGACAATGCAAAATAAAATATATCGCATGTATTTCATTTCGCCCACACCGGCAACAAACGGAGCAAAGGTTCTGATGATTGGAATAAACCGGGCGATAATGATAGTTTTGCCTCCGTGCTTCTCATAAAATTTGTGTGCTTGCTCGAGATATTTTTTTTTCAGAATTTTTCGCAGACCACGCATTTCAAATAATTTATGCCCTACAAAACGCCCTATAAAATAATTGGTGTTATCGCCTGCAATTGCGGAACAAAACAACAATGGAATTAATATCCATACATTCAGTATGCCGGTTTTCGCTGTGATTGCTCCCGCAGCAAAAAGCAATGAATCACCGGGAAGAAACGGGGTCGCAACCAAACCTGTTTCGCAAAAAATAATCAGGCACAAAATAAAATAAGTAGTAGCCTTATACTCAAGCATGATTAGTTCGAGGTGCTTATCGAGGTGTAAAATGAAATCGAGAAGCTCTTTTAAAAAGTCAACCATTTTTTAAGTGACGGGGTAATTAGATGACGAAATAGTAAAAAAAATGATTTCCAATAGGTAAATTAATATTTTGTCAGGCTGGGATCTACCAAATCGGCATAAGCAAGAATTCCACCCTTAAGATTATAAAGATTGGTAAATCCAAATTGCTTTTCAAGCTGGTTGACGGCAGCGGCACTTCGCGACCCGCTTCTGCAATATATTATTACAGGTTTGGATTTATCAATTTTCTCTTCCTCCTGCACAATCGTACCCAGCGGAATTAACTCGCCACCAAGATTTGAAATTTCCGATTCATATTGTTCGCGTACATCAATCAATTGAAAATCTTCCTTTCTATCCATCATTTCTTTTAATTCAAGCACAGTTTTTTCTTTCATTATTAAAATAAATTTACCGGTTGTTATATTTTTTTATGAAGGCTTTCCGTTATCCAAAAACTGAAAAAACGTATCGCTTCTCAATCCTAAACGAAGCGTTTCGAGTGATATCACTTCGTTGGGTGCAATATTGCCCAAGTTTACATTGGCACCAAAGTGTTGTATAAAGTATGCCTGCTGCGATTTCAACGGGGCTTCCCAAATAATATTTTCGGGTGCAACTTTAGCAGTTATTTTATTAATAAGCACAACGTGGGCTTTTCCGTTCGGGCGGTAAATACCTACCGTTCCGCTTTCGCGCGCCTCAGCAATAACTTTCCATACACCGGCCTCCAGTTCTTTTTGCATCATTTCAATCCATTTTACCGGGTGAATGATGATACCTTCTTCTTTGCTGCCAACCTCAGAAATAACAACTGCATATTTTTTTAACTGTTTTATGTAATCGCATTTTTGGGTATGAGGAAGTGTGATAGAACCGTCAGAAATTTCGACATGAGTTATTTTAAATTTTTCAATTAACTTTAAGTAATCATCAAACTGGTTACGAACAATATATGCTTCTAACAAAGTTCCACCAAAGTAAACAGCAATATCCGCTTTGCGGTAAACAGCAATTTTTTCCTCGAGATTTGGTGTGACCACTCCGCTGCCAAATCCGAGCTTTACAATATCAACATACTTGGCGGCAACCGAAACAAAATCTTCGGCCTCCCGAAGGCTGATGCCTTTATCCATCACCATGGTAAGGCCTGAATTACGGGGCTTGACCGATCGTTCGGGAATATTATTTAAATTAAAATGATCAGTCATTTCCTGCTGTTGTTTATCATTTTCAAAACAGTCGCATCGTTTTTTAATGACGGAAGAATTTCAAACAACACTTCATGAAACAGGTGATCTTTATCCAGTGCGATAGCTAACTGGTTATAAGATTCCGAAATTTTCCCTTCCAAATATAAATAACAAACCTGGCGGTAATACAGCTCGCTGCTTTCGGGAAACAACCGAATAGCCTGGGCTGTAGTTTCCACAGCTTTTTCAATTCCGCCTGTTTCCTCCAAAAAGGTAATGTAGCCAAACCAGGCATCAATGTTTTCTGGTCCCGCTGCAATTGCTTTTTTATAGTAATCTTCGCCAGCCTCGTTATTATTCAACCGGTATTCGCAATCGGCAATCAGCAATAAATAATCGCTGTTATGCGGTTCACATTCCAATGCCTTTCGGATATAGTGAATAGCCTCATACCAGCGTTCTTCCGCCTCAAGCGTTATTGCAATGCCATACCATGCTGTTGACATTTCGGGTTGCAGCTTAACTGCTTTCTTATAATACGAGCGCGCCTCATCCATCTTATCCAGGTTTTCATAACACTCCGCAATGTTTACATACGTAGCCGCATCGGGATTCGAAAACTCAAAAGTGAGCTTGTATTTCTGAATGGCTTCTTCATACTTTCCTAAAATGGCAAGCACGCTGGCACGGTCGAGATGTGCCGGTGCAAAATCGTCTTTAATCAATATCGAATAATCATACGCCTCCAGCGAACGTTCATATAAATTCAGCTTGCTGTACAAATCTCCAAGGTTATACCACGCAAGAAATGAGTACGGATTGGAATCAATGATTTGCTTGAAATATGAAATGCCATCTTCAATTTTATCGGTATAGCTGTAACACATTGCCAGCTCTTCATATGCCACTTCATTATTTTGATTTTCGCTTATTGCCAGCTTGTAATATTTAATTGCGTTGCTGTACTCATGCATATTCTGGTACGTAAGCGCCATTCCGAGATACACTTCATCGCGGGCTTCTTCGAGCAATAATGCCTGCTTGAAACAATTGATGGCATCGGTGTAGCGCAGCAGCGAGTTGTAAATATTGCCGCGAATAAGAAGCAGCTCAACATCATTCGGGTTTACACGCTCAACATTTTCAAGCAGCCTGAGCGATTTTTCCGATTGCCCGCTTATGGCGAAAACCTGTGCCTGCTTTAAAAGAAAATTTATTGAGTTGGGATGAAGCTTGTACGCATACCGCGAAACTTCAAGCGCCTTGGTGTGGTTGCCTTCCTCAATATGGTAATCAATAATCCGGATTAGGGCATCCACATCAAAAAAATAATGGTCGCGGTTACGCACCATTTCATCATAACGCGCCAAAGTTGATTTAAGGTTCTGTAGCTCTTCGGAGTTTTCTAATTCATCATCATTATCGTGCATTCCCGGTAAATTATAGGTTTAAAGTTCGGTGGGGCTGGTTTCTGTTTACAAAGGTATAAAAATTCATCGGGGGTGAATTTTAACAGGAGGAAGTATAGTTTCTTAGTTTCAATGATTCCTCACTTCGTTCGGAATGACATGGCTTTAGTGTGGGCTAAGGATAAGGCGGGGCGGGCTTTGCCCGCCCCGCCTTATCCGCTCCAATTGCTATTATTGTCATTCCGAACGAAGTGAGGAATCTTATTATTAAAAATTTTGAAAATTTATCCTCATCACATTTTAAGATTCCAAACCCATTATC
>JBIOHJ010000051.1:0-21478 GCA_044448905.1 Bacteroidia bacterium
ATAATAAGTTATCGTATCGCTAATACCTATCGCTGAATAAAAAATTCCCTGCACTGAATATGCACCGGGCATTGTGTATACATGATTAAATGCCGCGCTAAATCCGGTAGGCTGGCACGATAAATTAAATATCGAGTCGGTTCCGTCACCAAAAAAAATGTGGACATTTAAAGTATCATTTGCCGAATAACCAAAAGCAGGAGCTCCTACATTGAAGTTTACAGTTTCAGGCAAACCACATGGATCAATCCCAAATAAATATAAATGAGGACCACCAAATGCAATTGTATCCACCATAATATTATCAATATACCATCCTGAATTATTATTTCCGCCCGGAATATTTGAGTCAAATAGCCGGAAACGAATTTTAGCAGCAACCATTCCTGCGAGAAAAGGAGAAACGTCAAATATTTCTTTTTTCCACCAGCCGTTATCAGGAATTGCAGCTGAATTTGCAGGAAACCAATCAGCATAAGAAGCGCAACTAAATTGACTTCCCTGTGCGCAAAATCCCGCAGAAGACCCCAGATATTCTGAACATGATAGCGTAAACCAAGTTAAACCATTGTCAGGTGAAACTTCAACAACAGCGGCATCAAAAAAATCTACTTTACAAATATGACTGAATGTTAAATATAAATTGGTAATTCCGGAAGCATCAAACGTATTTGTTTCAAGAATAATAGTGTCGCCTGTATTAATAAAAGCTGTATCGCAATTATTCGGACTTACCTGTATACGGGAATTAATAGCAAACCCATGTGGCCCGTTAAAAATAGTTGTGACACTATCATCCAGCGAAGGTGAATCAAAATTCTCGTGAAACATTTGCGCGTTAGTGTTTGCAACAACGAATGAAAAAACAAACAGGAGTAAATATTTTTTCATGGTATTGGATTTTAAATAAGAATGAAAAAATTACAAAGCGAAAGATATAGTTTATTTTTAATTCTCATTCCGCCAAAAACAAAAAAGTGCCGTCCTACCAAAGCGGGACGGCACTCATCAACTTAAACAGGTTCACTATTTAAAGAACGACAATCAGAATTTATTTATCCCGAAAAGGTAACGGCAACTACATCGCTCCACTGACCGATTTCAGCATCATGCAGTGTGGCGCGGCAACGGTATTCACGAACTTCGGGTGTGCCCGGTACTCTAAGCGGGCGGGTATCGTGGTAAGGCGATTCGGTATCATGAGCTAAGAATCTCCATTCGGGTTCGCCCTGCTGGCGCGAATAAATATTTACTCCGTCAGTCTGGTCTTTCACAAATTGTAAATCCGCAAAACCGGGCATAGATTTGCCTTTAAGTTTTGGTGTAAAATTATCTGCATCAAAATCCGATTCATCGCCAATAATGCCGAGGTCTTCGCCAATGGCAGTGGTGTAAACCGATTTTTTGCTTTTAATGCCCTGCACAATGCCGCCAATAAATGTAAAAATACCGGCAGCGGTAAGCGGGGGCGCTGCAGCCGGGATAAGTACAGGCAAAGGCCCAAGCGTAGTGCCCGAAGGCGAAAAGCTAAGCAGGTTTTTAAACTTCGTTAGTTCCTGCGTGTACGTTTTGCTTTGGTTAATAAGCCCAATTACATAGGAATAAATAAGAGCCATTGCCGCTGCGGCAGTCACATCGCCTGCCGGAATGCCAAACATTGCTGCGTAGCCGGGAAGCTTTGCAGCAAAATTGTTGAGCCAAATTACCCGTTCGGGTTCCCGTTTTGGCAAATACGGTTTTTTCTTCATGTTGTTTTTGATTTAATTGTTTATATTATTGATAATTAAGTATTTGTAAAATCTGATGACGGAACTTTGCCGAGCGGTAATGGAACTGAGCCGCGCAGGCACGGAACTTTGTGGCGCGGTAACGTGCCTGAGCCACGCGGTAACGTTGCCAAGCCACCGGGTAACGGTACTGAGCCATACAGGAACGGAACCGGGGCATGCGGAAACGGAACTGAGCCACCCGGGCACAGAACTTTGTGACGCGGTAACGTGCCTGAGCCGCGCGGTAACGTTACCGAACCTCGCAGGAACGGTACCGGGTGTTTTGTTAACCATATTTGTGCGTTTCATAATTGTAAAAATTTAAAGAGTTTGATTATTCATTTTGCCTCTAAAACGGTTTCTTTAAAAAAATATTGTGAGAAATTAAAAAATCATATTTATGAATGATGGTTTAAACAAGTTCCCTGTTCATTTCTATTCTTTCTATTTTTACAAATAACTTTTTAATTATTAATTCCAATGCAGCCCCTTGCCGAACGCATGCGCCCGAAAACGCTCGATGAATTTATCGGGCAAAACCATTTGGTGGGTGAAGGAAAAGTGCTGCGCAAAATTTTGCAAAGCGGAAATCTTCCATCAATGATTTTCTGGGGGCCGCCCGGAACGGGAAAAACTACGCTGGCTTTTATCCTTGCTTCGGCAATGAAATTAAATTTTCATGTGCTGAGCGCAATCAGCTCGGGTGTAAAAGATGTGCGCGAGGTAATCGGCAAAGCAGAAAAAGAAGGCAAAGCAATTTTGTTTATTGATGAAATTCACCGTTTCAGCAAATCGCAGCAGGATTCATTGCTGGGCGCTGTCGAACGGGGAACCATTATTTTAATTGGTGCTACAACTGAGAACCCATCGTTCGAAGTTATTTCGCCATTGCTTTCTCGTTGCCAGGTTTATATTTTGGAAAGTTTGGGCAAAGATGAATTGCTTCAGTTGTTGAACAATGCAATCGCAAAAGATGATTTTCTGAAGGCAAAAAAAATATTAATTAAAGAAAATGAAGCATTATTGAGGTTATCGGGAGGCGATGCGCGAAAGCTTTTAAATCTTTTTGAACTGGTTGTTACTTCTTCCAAAAATGATGAAATAGAAATTACCGATGAACTTGTCATCCAGACAGCGCAGCAAAAAATTGCTTTGTATGATAAAGGAGGTGAGCAGCATTACGATATAATTTCGGCTTTCATCAAATCCATGCGCGGCAGCGACCCCAATGCGGCAGTTTATTGGCTGGCGCGAATGATTGAAGGTGGCGAAGACCCTAAATTTATTGCGCGAAGAATGCTGATACTTGCTTCGGAAGATATCGGCAACGCGAACCCGACAGCTTTGGTAATGGCGAATAATTGTTTCCAGGCTGTGGATGTAATCGGTTACCCCGAATGCAGAATTATTTTATCGCAAACTGCAATCTATCTTGCATCATCACCAAAAAGCAATGCCTCGTACATGGCAATTGAAGATGCCTTAAGCGCGGCAAAACAAAATGGCGATTTACCTGTGCCGCTTCATTTGCGCAATGCCCCCACAAAATTGATGAAGCAATTGAACTATGGTAAAGAATATGAATACGCTCATTCCTATGAAGGGAATTTTGTGAATCTCGAATACCTTCCCGAAAAAATAACCGGAACAAAATTTTATGAGCCCGGCAGTAATGTCCGTGAAAACGAATTACGGGCTTTTTTAAAGAAGCTATGGCAGGATAAATACGATTATTGATAACTGTTGAAAACTTTTCTGTTTGTTTTTTAAATTTCTCTGCTATTTTTACCCTCCTTTTATTGAATTCAGGCTTTTAAAATTGTAAAACTTTATCAGCCTGTTTTCGTAAAAATAACCCTTACCAATTATTTATAAAAATAACAATGAAGATTAATTTATCACCATTTAGTTTACTTGCTGTTGTCTCCCTGAATTTATGCGTAATCAGTACCGGATTAAAAGCGCAAACATGGATTAATCCTAATTCGGGGTTGGATAATAATGTATGGGGTATGGTTACCGATACGGTTAACAATTTATCTTATATAGCCGGACCTTTTGTGAACGCAGGAGGGAATACAGTAAATTATATAACCCAATATGATGGCACTAATTTCTCCGCAATGAATATTGGCATGAATAATTTTACTTCTGCATTGGCAATTTATAACAACCAGCTTTATTGCGGTGGAAATTTTACGGTAGCGGGAAGTAATGCCTGCAATCATATTGCCATGTGGGATGGCACCGACTGGCAGGCTGTCGGAACAGGAATGAACAGCGATATTTATTATCTTCATGCTGCCGGTGGCAATTTATATGCCGGTGGAATTTTTACTATGGCTGATGGAAATCCTTCCTCGCGCATTGCCATGTGGGATGGCACCAGTTGGTCGGCATTGGGTTCGGGAGTTTCCGGAGGAGGTTTCACCCAGGTATTATCCATTCAGGAGTATAATGGCGAAATATATGTTGCCGGTCAGTTTACGGATGCAGGAGGCGTTAGTGTAAATAATATTGCCAAATGGGATGGCACCAGCTGGAGCGATGTTGCCGGGGGTGCAACCGGGGCCGGTTTATTTGTAATTGATTTGCTTGTTTACAATAATGAATTATATGCCGCAGGATCATTTACCTCAATGGGTGGTGTGGCTGCAAATGGAATTGCCAAATGGAACGGAACAACGTGGTCTGCTGTTGGTACAGGAATCAGCGGTGGAGGAGGCTATGGCGCAGTTCTTTCGATGTATAATGGCGAATTATATGTGGGAGGTAATTTCACATCTGTAGATGGTGTTTCGGCAAATTATATTGCGCGTTACAATGGAATCAGCTGGAATAATTTAGGTCCTGGATGTGATCAGGAAATAGGCGCATTAGAAGTCTTAAACGGAGAATTGCTGGTGGGTGGTGCATTCTTTAATGCGGGCGGCATAGGAGCACAACGTCTTGCTAAATGGTCATCAGGTTGTACAGCGGTAACAGTTGCCACTGGCACAGGCGTTTCCTGCCTTGGTGCATGTGACGGTTCCGCTTCATTGTACACAACAGGTGCTGCTCCTTTTACTTACTTATGGTCGAATGGCGATACCACAAGTTCTGTTTCTTCTTTATGCGCGGGTACATATACAATAACCGTTACTGATAACAACGGATGTACAGCCACCGATTTGGTTACAATTGTAGAAAATCCTCTGCCGGTATTGAGTGTTTCATCTGCCAATCCTGTTTGTCCTGCGCAGTGCAACGGTTCGGCTTATGTAACTGCAACAGGTTTTTCGCCATTTACTTATTCATGGTCAACTATCCCCGTTCAAAATACTGATACAGCAACAGCACTGTGTGCAGGAACGTATTATATTACCGTTACCGATTCGGCAGGATGTGCTTCGGTAGATTCTGTATTTCTTACTGATCCTGCTGCCGCAACATTAAGCTTTATAACTAATTCAACATTGTGCCCGGGAAATTGCAATGGCGATGCAACGGTAAATACAACATCTCTTAATTCGCCATATACCTACAATTGGAATACGAGCCCTGTTCAGAATACACAAACCGCAATTAATCTTTGCGCGGGTACCTGGTCAGTTACTGTTACCGATTCGCTCGGTTGTGAAGTAACGGATTCTGTTACTGTAACAGATTCGCCTGCATTTGCCCTGAGCTTTGCAGCCGTTTCGCCAACATGTCCGGGAAGTTGTGACGGCATGGCATGGGTGATTACTGCGTCTCCATATACACCATTTACTTATTTCTGGAACACTGTACCTGTTCAAAATACTGATACAGCAACTTCTTTATGCGAAGGATATTATTCGGTTTTGGTGATTGATTCTGCAGGATGTTTTTCGCAGGATTCGGTTTTTGTTCCCGATCCTAATATTTCACTTAATGTTGTGACAAGCGATGCAACTTGTGCAGGTGGCGGATGCGATGGTTCGGCAACAGCAAGCATGCCCGGAGGAATACCGCCTTTTGTTTATCAGTGGTCAACAGGCGATACAACAGATAGTATTTCCGGATTGTGTGCAGGCGCTTACATGATAACAGTTACAGATTCCCTTGGTTGTTCGTTAACCGGTTTTATTTTTATTTTTGCTCCCACCTTTCCTTCCATTGCATTTTCTTCAACAACACCATTATGTTTTGGCGATTGCACAGGAACCATTAATTCAAATGCGACAGGAACTTCATCGCTCACTTATTTATGGTCGAACGGTTTTACTACCGATTCAATAGCTAATCTTTGTGAAGGCTGGTATTCGCTTACGGTAACCGATAGTACCGGATGTATAACCAATGATTCGCTGTTCCTTCCTCAGCCTTCACAGGTTGATGTTTTTGTAACCACAGTTACTGATGTTACCTGCAATGGATTTTGTGATGGTTTTATAAGCGTTACAACAGGAGGAGGAACACCCGGCTATACTTATTTGTGGTCAACCGGAGATACCAACCCTGATTTGTTTAACGTGTGTGCGGGTAGCTACACTGTTACAGCTACTGATGCCAACGGCTGCCAGGATTCAACCATAATTACTGTAAATGAACCTGCAGCGCTATCACTGACTATGATTCCAACCAATGCTACCTGCCAGGGATGTAATGATGGAAGCATTGCGGTTATAATTTCGGGCGGAACTCCAGCATATGTTTATTTCTGGACTCCTCCGGTTCCCAACCCTAACCAACTTACAGCCGGATGGTATTACCTGTGTATCATAGATGCCAACAGTTGCCAGATTTGTGATAGCGCTTACGTGGATGAGCCTAATGGTGTCTTTGAAGTAGCAGGACATAATTTATCCTTATTTGTTTATCCAAACCCTTTCCGTGTTTCAACAACTTTAAAAATTCCTTCAGAATTTATTAAGTCAGGCAAAATCAATTTTTCACTTTTTGATTTATTAGGAAATAAAATCAGTACTCAGACTTTTGATGCGGCAATAAAAAATAATTACCTGGAAATAAAAATTGAAAGAAGAAATTTAGCTTCAGGGATGTATTTTTTCAGAATAGCCAATACTGACGTCCAGATTGGTTCGGGAAGATTTGTTGTTGAATAAGCGACTTAATAAATAAATTTTAAAGCCATCAGTCAGCTGACTGATGGCTTTTTAGTTTGATTCTGTCCAGGTCATCTTAGGGTATAAATTGCCATTATTGCCAGTTTGAAAATATTTTCTACTTTTAAAGACTGAATTTTTCACTAACCTTAAACTTTAAGCTTTAAACTTTAAATTCATACTCCTATGAAATCATACGATGAGAAACATATTAAAAACATTGTGCTGGCTGGCGCTGCGAAAAGCGGCAAGACAACTCTTGCCGAGACCATGTTATTTGAAGCGGGGTTAATAAACCGCAGGGGAACCGTTGAAGAAAAAAATACCATTTCCGATTATCACGAAGTAGAGCATGAACGCGGTAATTCGGTATATGCAACCACAATGCACACCGAATGGCGTGATTATAAAATAAATATTATTGATACTCCGGGGCTGGATGATTTTATAGGCGAAGTAGTTTCTTCCGTTCGTGTTTGCGATACGGTAGTTATGCTGATGAATGCCCAGCATGGTGTTGAAGTGGGAAGTGAGCTGGTTTGGGATTATGTTGACAAATACCGAAAGCCAACCATTTTTGCAGTAAACCAGATGGATCATGAGTATGCAAATTTTAATCAGTGTGTGGAACAGGCTCGCAAGCTTTTCGGCAATGCAATTACTGTGATGCAATATCCTGTTAATCATGGAATCGGTTTTAATTCGATTATTGATTTGCTGAAAATGGTGATGTATAAATTTCCCGAGAAAGGAGGGAAGCCTGAAAAACTCCCTATTCCCGATGATGAAAAGGAACGCGCAGAAAAACTGCACAACGAGCTGGTGGAAAAGGCTGCCGAGAATGACGAAAAGCTTATGGAGTTATTTTTTGAAAAGGGAAACCTGGATGAGGATGAATTAAGGCAGGGAATAAAAATGGGAATGATGAAGCATGATGTGTTTCCTGTATTTTGTTTATCAGCCAAAAAAAATATGGGTAGCGGGCGTTTGATGGGATTTATTGATAATGTAGCTCCATCTTCTATAGAAATGCCCCCCGAGAAAACCGAAACGGGTGAAGATGTTCCTTGTGATGTTTCAAAGCCTACAGTACTTTTTATTTTCAAAACTTTAATTGAGCCCCATCTTGGAAAGTTAAGCTTCTTCAAAGTCCTTTCCGGTGAAGTGACAGGCGGAATGGATTTGTTCAATGAAAAAACAAATACTACCGAGCGAATCAACCAGGTTTTTATCATGGATGGTAAAAACCGTAACCAGGTTGACAGGCTCAAAGCAGGCGACATTGGCTGTACATTAAAATTAAAAAATACATCAACAAATCAGACGCTTAACGGAAAAGGTTCTAACATAAACATTGCACCTATAGAGTTTCCGTCAGCCCGCTTCCGTGTTGCAATTGTTACAAAAAATAAAGCCGATGACGAAAAACTGGGAGAGGTGCTGAGTGAAATTCACCGCGAAGACCCTACGCTCGAGGTAGAATATTCGCGCGAGCTGAGGCAGGTTATTTTACACGGGCAGGGCGAATTGCACTTGCAGGTTACCAAGTGGAGGCTGGAACATATTTATAAAATGCAGGTTGATTACATTAAACCGCGCATTCCGTACAGGGAAACCATTCAGAAACCTGCGCTGGCGTCCTACCGTCATAAGAAACAATCGGGCGGGGCGGGGCAGTTTGGCGAGGTGTTTATAAAAATTGAGCCTGCAACTAACGGCAAGGTTACTTCCGACTATACCATTCGCGGTACCGAAACAGTTGATTTGCCCTGGGGCGGAAAGCTGGAATTTAATAACTGCATAACAGGCGGAGCCATTGATGCGCGGTTTTTACCTTCGGTGTTAAAAGGTGTGATGGAAAAAATGAACGAAGGTCCACTAACGGGTTCATATGTACGCGATGTGCGCGTGTTTGTGTACGATGGAAAAATGCACCCCGTTGACAGCAACGATATTTCATTTAAGATTGCCGGCATGATGGCGTTTAAAGAAGCCTTCCACCAGGCACAGCCGCAGCTCCTCGAACCCATCTATGACGTGGAAGTGCAGGTGCCCGAAGATTTGATGGGCGATGTAATGAGCGACCTCCAGTCGCGCAGAAGCATGATAACCGGCATGGATTCCGTAGGGCATTACCAGGTCATTAAAGCACGCACCCCGCTTTCCGAGCTCGATGGGTATTCCACTTCATTGCGTTCCATAACACAGGGCAGGGCAAAGGTAAAAACCACTTTTGCCGAATATTCACCCGTTCCGCCCGAAATTCAGAAAAAGCTTTCTGAGGATTACAGGAAGACGGAAGTACAGTGAATAATTCAGAATGCAGAAGGATGAATGTTGTATTGATAAGTGAAATTTTTGTTTGTTGATTGAAAAGAAATCTGGACATTTCTGGGTGAAATTTTTCGGGACTCATTGATATGTGGCAATGAAGTAAAATTAGTAATAAATTATGCCTGCATCACTTGTGCGATTAGTTTTAATTATAGTGTTATTAATTCCATTTTTTCTTTTTGCACAAGATCAAAAATCCACATTGCTTATCATTCCTCTTTCGCCTGAGAAAATTCACTTTAATTCATTGACAGAAAGTAATGTTAAATATAATAACGGAAATATTGATTCATTGAAAAGTTTTATAGTTAATAAAATCAATGAGGAGTGCCGGGCAACATTTAATAATTATCACGTTCATTTTTTGAAAGAATATTTTTCTTCAGATAATCTTCCTGATAGTTCGTATGAACTTAAATTATGGAATTGTTTTTATTATGATTGGAAAGACAGTTCACTGAAAAATTTTAATGTCAGTGGGATGTCAATGAATTCTTATCATAGCAAATATTATGGCTTTAATTTTATAAATAACGGGCTGGAAATAATTAAGCAAGCTGTCATCGCATCTAAGTGCAATTATGTTTTTATTATAGATAAATTTGAAATCATTAATCCCAATTCCATCTTCAGCCTGCATTGCGAAATTTTTGACCACAGCTTGAACAGGGTTTACAGAAATAAAAATGAACTGAAGAGAAGCATTAGCAAAACTATGTACATGGATGTGCTGAAGTATTATGTCATTTATTCTTCAAAAGAGATGCTTTATGAAGTAAGTAAATTTCTGAGATGATATTTCTCTTTTGTGCATCCCAAACCCCTTGAGGTTGTAAAATCCTAATTTATTCAGACTGGGTTTTAATTTCAGGTGAAGAAAAAATAACTTCAGCTTTTTAATTTTCATTTACCGGATAAAATTATTTTTGTGTCGAAAATTATTTTTTTGTTCTTGATACTTGATACTCAAAAAATATGACAGACAATGAACTCGGCATCGGCTCGCGCATCAAACATCCTGAGTTTGGCGCAGGCGTTGTAATTAATGTGAAGCAAAAAACCTATACCGTTGTTTTTATTGAAAGGGGAAGACTTGAAGTTTCAAAATCCTTCAATGCTCTCGAGGTAATTGAGCAGGCTGAACCCGATACTGACCTTGTAAGCCTTTCGCAAATCGAAACTATCTTAACTAACATTATCAAACGATATTCCGATGTGCAGGAAACAGTTCCCTTAGGACAAAAGTGGGCAGGAGGTAAAATGGTTCTGTATCCCGGTGCAGCAAACATGCAGGCAAAAGAAGTTCCTATTGATGTTTTCTTCAATAAGATTATCATGCTCCGCGACCGTTTACGTGTTATGGAACAACGCATAAATGCTCATGATAAATTGACAGAAGAAGATAAAGTGAATCTTCAACAATATCTCACGCGCATTTACGGAAGCTTAACCACCTTTAATGTTCTTTTTAAAAATACCGAAGACCATTTTGTCGGAGAGAAAGGAAAAGCAGAGTAGGGCAGAGGCGGGTAACTTTAAATGCCTACTGTTAACCGGGTTGCGTTTGCAGGCAATTGCTTTAAAAAGTTGAATACATTTTTCTCAACGCGCGTCTGGATATTTGAAATATCAGAACGTTCAAACTTTTTACCCGTAATTTTTTCAAACAGCTCGATATAGCGTTCCGAAACCATGTTTACAATTTCATTATTCATTGACGGAACAGTTTGTCCGTCCAGTCCCTGGAAATTATTTTCAATAAGCCATTGCCTCAAAAATTCTTTTGACAATTGTTTTTGCGTTTCGCCTTTCCGCTGGCGTTCTTCATATCCTTCTTTATAAAAATAGCGCGATGAATCGGGTGTGTGAATTTCATCAATTAAACGAATAATTCCTTCGTTATCTTTCCCGAATTCATATTTCGTATCAACCAGTATCAATCCTTTTTCCGCAGCCATATCAGTTCCCTTCTGAAAAATTGCACGCGTATATTTTTCCAGCTGTAAATAATCTTCTTCCGAAACCAAACCTTGTTTTATAATTTCTTCCCGAGAAAGGTCGAGGTCATGTCCTTCCTCAGCTTTTGATGTGGGTGTAATTATTGGTTCAGGAAATTTATCGTTCTCTTTCATTCCTTCGGGCATGGCAACTCCGCAGATCGTCCTCTTTCCGCTTTTATATTCTCTCCACGCATGACCGGATAAATATCCGCGTATTACCATTTCTACTTTAAAGGGAGCGCATAATTTTCCAACAGTTACATTGGGATCGGGAACAGAAATAATCCAGTTGGGAACAATATCCTTTGTGGCTTCCATAAAATAAAAAGCAAGCTGGTTAAGCACCTGCCCTTTGTAAGGAATAGCTTTTGGAAGCACTACATCAAATGCCGAAACGCGGTCGCTCACAATCATGACGAGCAAATCATCATGGATGTAATACACATCGCGAACTTTTCCGTGATAAACTTTTGATTGCCCGGGGAAATGATAATTGGTTGATATTATGGTTTTCATTTTGTATTAGTACAGGGTTTATTTTGATAAACAATAATCAAGACAAAATTAGAAAAACTTTTTATGGCTTTCAATCATTCTCTTCATCAAAAGGCTGGGGCGGTAACGTTCTTCGGAATAATCTTCATGTAATTTTAATAAACAGGAATAAATTTTTTCCAACCCGATTTCATCAGCCCAATGCAGTAATCCTTTGGGGTAATTTACACCTTTTGTCATGGCTGTTTCAATATCTTCTTTACTTGCAATATTCAGGTAGAGTGCATCAACCGCTTCGTTAATGAGCATGGAAAGAATTCGCATGAAGATTTTTTCAGAAAGAGCTTTGTCTTTTTTTGGCTCCGGGCTTTTTGCGTTTTCTGCATAATCATAATATCCTTTGCCTGATTTACGCCCAAACCTGTTTGCTTCAAATAATCTTTTTTGTGTGATGGAAGGCTTATAGCGTGAATCAAAAAACATCTGTTCCCAAACGGTTTTGGTAACTGCATAATTCACATCGTTGCCGATAAAATCCATCAATTCAAATGGTCCCATTTTAAATTTGCCAATCTCTTTCATTGCATAATCAATGGTTGCGAAATCAGCGATAGCTTCTTCATAAATACGGATTGCCTCACCGTAATATGGGCGCGCAATACGGTTTACAATAAATCCGGGAGTGTCTTTAGCTATCACAGTTGTTTTTCCCCAACTGTCAATTATTTTTTTTGAATCAGACAATTTATCTTCATCAGTTGCAAGCCCGGGAATTATTTCGACCAGCGGCATTAGGGGGGGAGGATTGAAAAAATGAATCCCCACAACCCGTTCGGGTTTTGCACAAGCTGATGCGATGGAAGTAATGGAAAGCGAAGAGGTATTGGTTGCAAAAATGCAATTATCACTTACTGATTTCTCCAAATCAGAAAAAACTTTTTGCTTAGCTTCTAAATTTTCAACAATGGCTTCAATAATCAGTGCACACTGCGTCCCGATAAATCGGGATAAGTTTTCAGTAAATTCAATCTGCTGAAAAATTTCTTTTGCCGATTGCTCAGTCAGCTTTTGCTTTTCAACTAATTTCTTTAATACCGATTCTAAATTTGACTTTGATTTTTGAAGCGCTTCCTGGCTGCTATCATGTAAAATAACATTATGACCTGCCGTAGCTGCAACTTGTGCAATGCCTGAACCCATAGCACCCGAACCTATAACACCAATATTCACTTTTTTCTAAAATTTAAACTTTGAACTTTATTCACTCCCCTTTAAAAACAGGTTTGCGTTTTTCCAAAAATGCTTTTACTCCTTCCTGGTAGTCATAACTGCTTGCCGCTTCGGCTTGTAGTTTTCTCTCATTGTCTAGTTGCTTCTCCAATGTATTAAACAACGAATCGTTCAACAGGCGTTTTGTCAAACCCAATGCTTTAGTAGGCATTTCTGATAAAATTTTTGCAATGCTCATTGTTTCAGTTTGTAATCTATCGTCATCAATAACTTTGTAAATCATTCCCATTTGCAATGCATCGAGAGCTGAAACTTTATCTCCAAGCATCATCAAAGCAGATGCTTTTTGAAAACCAATTAACCGGGGAAGAAAAAAAGTTCCACTGCTGTCGGGTATCAAACCGATTTTACTGAATGCCTGGATAAAAGATGCGGAGGCGGCTGCTATCACCACATCACATGCCAATGCAATATTAGCACCTGCACCTGCTGCAACACCATTTACCGCGCACACAACCGGTTTTTCAATTGTCCGGATTTTTTTGATAATCGGATTATAATGTTCATCAACTATTTTTTCAATATCCGGCCCGTTAGGGTCAACGGCTTCGGTTAAATCCTGGCCGGCAGAAAATGCTTTTCCTTCACCTGTAATATAAATGGCTCGAACAGTTTTTTCCTCAGCAGCATCATTTAAAGCGTGCTGCATCTGCAGAGCCATTTCACGGTTAAAGCTGTTAAATTTTTCGGGACGGTTTAAAAGAATTACCGCTATGGAACTTTCAATCTTGTATTTAATGGAAGCCATATGAAATTATTATTGCCGAAAATTCAAAGATTAATTATAAAATGCATTCAAAAAATCTATGAACCTATGGTGTCTGTATTCTTATATTACAGTTTTTGGTAACCTCTGATTATTTCGAACTCTCAGTACTTAATAAATTTTCAATAATATCCTCTACCGAAATCCCTTCGGCTTCAGCTTTATAATTTTTAATTATGCGATGACGCAAGATAGCCGTTGCCACCGATTTAACATCTTCAATATCGGGCGAATATTTTCCGTTGATAGCAGCATTACTTTTTGCTCCAATAATCAAATACTGTGAAGCACGCGGACCAGCTCCCCATGAAATATAATTATTTACCATTCCGTTTGATTGCGAATTGCCCGGACGTGTTTTAGTTGCCAGCGTTACCGCGTAATTTAAAACATTATCAGGAACAGGTATCCTTCTGATTAAATGCTGGAAATAAACAATTTCCTCTCCAGTAAGAATTTTTTCCAACGGAGGATTGTAATCAGAAGTAGTATTTTTTACAACAGTTATCTCTTCATCAAACTTTGGATAATCGAGCAATACATTAAACATAAAACGGTCAAGCTGTGCTTCTGGTAACGGGTAGGTTCCTTCCTGTTCAATTGGATTTTGAGTGGCAAGCACAAAAAAAGGATTGCTTAGCTCGTAACGTTTACCCGCGGTTGTTACTGCCCTTTCCTGCATGGCTTCGAGCAAAGCTGCCTGTGTTTTAGGCGGTGTTCGGTTTATTTCATCAGCAAGAATAATACTGGCAAACAAAGGTCCTTTGATAAAACGAAACTGGCGCGACTCATCCAGGATTTCGGTTCCTATAATATCCGAAGGCATCAGATCGGGTGTAAACTGAATACGGTTGTAACTAAGGCCAAGTACACGTGCGATTGTATTTACCAGTAATGTTTTCGCAAGCCCCGGAACTCCTACCAGCAAACAATGTCCCTGGCTGAAAATCGAAATGAGAACATCTTTAACAACCTCATCCTGCCCGATAATTATTTTGCCGATTTCACTTCTGAGTTTTTTATATGAAACTACCAGGTCGTTAACGGCTTCTACATCTGAGTTATATTGTTTTACCATAGTGTTTATTTATTAGTAATCTCACCTTACGTGAGACAAAATCAGTTCATCCAGTTTTTAAGATTTTCACACGTTGAGTACTCTTTTGAAATCTGAACAAACACATTGTTTCTTTTCTTTTTTACCCATTCATTTATTAATTTATTCTGGAGGCTTTCCAATGCGGCTTCCTGCAGCCGCTGGTAATCATCGGTAAGATTAGCTCTATGTGGTTCGGTTCGGTTATGCAACTTGTATAATTTATAAACCTGGTTGCCTTCGGCAGTTTGCGAAAGAACCGGTGAGGAAACTTCGCCCGGTTTTAATTTGTCAAGCTGAAAAAAATCAGCAGGGCTAACCTGGTCCGACTCGAAACGTGTGTTGCCGGTTTGCGGGTTAAATATATTTCCTCCGTTGTTTCGTGTATCGGTGTCATCCGAAAATTTTTCGGCTGCTTCCTCAAATTTCATTTTATTTTCTTTTATCAATAAATAAATGCTGTCGGTAAATGCTTTTGCCGCAGCCAGGTCTTCGGCTCCGGTTTTTGGTTTCATAAGTATATGGCGCACGTTAAATTGTTCGCCCCTGCGTTCAATCATTTGAATCAGGTGGAATCCGAACTTTGTTTCCACCACATCGGAAACCTGCCCGGGCTTTAAACGAAATGCTGCCGATTCAAATTCAGGAACCAATTCACCACGTTCACGCAATCCAAGTTCACCGCCATTCTTTGCTGAATTGTCCTGTGAATACAAAACAGCCAAAGTTGCAAACTCTTCTCCTTTATTAATACGTTCTTTATATTGTTGTAATTGCTGCTTTATTCTCTCACGTTCTGTTGCGCTCACGGGAATTTTTCGAAGTATTTGTGCATATTCAACTTCGGCATTAATGTAAGGCAGGCTATCAGGCGGAATAGCCGCAAAAAATGCCCTTACGTCAGCAGGCGAAGCGGAAACGTCTTTAGTAACTTTTTGTTGCATTGATTGCACCAGCAACTGGTCGCGGATAAGAGGACGATACTCGTCTTTTAGTTCGAGTACCGTTTTACCATAATATTGTTCTAATTTTTCCTGTGAGCCAATTTGCTTAATATAGAATTCGATATTCCGGTCGAGTTTCTCCTGAATTTGCGCTTCAGTAACTTCCACGCTGTCCAAAATTGCCTGGTGGAGCAATAATTTGCTGAAAAGGAGATTGTCGAGAATGCCGCATTTGATATTTTCATTGGCATAATTACCTTCACCCAGGTATTGTACATACTGCGCTTCAATATCCGATTTCATAATTATTTTATTACCTACAACAGCTGCAACCATATCAATAACTTTTGAAGGCTGTGAAAACAACGGATGTTGCAGACTAATTAATATGGTAATTGTTGTTAATCTAAAAAATTGTTTTGTCATCTTAAAAAATTTCAAGTTCGTTGTTATTTAACGCCTGTTCGTAAGCTGCGTGCTCCATTTCCTGAATTAACAGCAGTTTTCTTTTGTTAATTATTAATGCTTTAATATTTTCTCTTTCAAAGCTCAAAGGTGATAAACTTTCCTTTATCATAAAGCCTTTAATGTTTACAAAATAAAAATGTACTGAGTCGGCAATTTCGATGAAACGGTTATGTTTTAAGAATTGCTCTTTATCGTACGTTTTTATAGGTACTTTCTTTAGCATTTCATCGAAAGGTATCCAATTTTCGTCATCTAAATTAAAATCGACACCGTACTGGTGGCAAAATTCTTCAAATGATTCCTGGTCCTTTTGCTTGTCTGACTTATACCATTTGCGTAATTTATCGAGCTTAGGTGCGTTTTTTTTAATTTTTAAAAAGTTGGCTTTAATAATGTTTTCTTTTAGCTCAAAATTACGTGGGTTGTCATTATAATATTTTTCAATTTCTGCATCATTCACATTAGTATCCAGTTGCTGGCGTATCAATTCGCTTTCATATGCAAAAGTTATGAGTGAATTACGATATTCTTCTAATTGCTTTTTTACATTTTTATCTTCTGCATCCAAATTGCTCTCTGCTTTATGAAGCACCACATTTTGTTTAATCCAATTGTCAATAAAGTTTTTTACGATCTGCAAACTGTCACTGGGCGATATACCCGGCTGAATTAATCCGGCAATGTCATCCCTGTAAAGAAATTTTTCATACACCCTTGCAACAGGGAGTTTACCGGGTTCTTCCTTTTTAAAATAATTGCAGGTATTAAAAAGAAATATATAAAATATACATAAAATAAAATCCCGCCTTAGCGGGATGAGTAAAAAAGATGTGTTGAAATAAAAGGGGGGCTTCACATCCGGTAAATACATTTTAGAAATAAACGATTTTGTTTGCCGGTTATTATTTACCAATGGTGGACAATACCTGTTCGTTTACTGTAACCGTATATTTATTACGCAGTTGATCAATCCAGCTTTTTTCGAGATGAGCCTGGTAATCGGCTGTTACCAATCCTTTCGATTCTTCGAGTGATTTTAACGAGGACGGTAAAATACTTTTAACATTCACAAAAACAACCTGGTTGTTTTTCATAATATCCGGAGTAGTTCCGGTAACCCATTTAATGGAATCAATTATGTCATTATCACCTTTTGAAAATTTACCTTCCTTAATTGAAAGATTTAATGCCGAATCTTTATTTATCTCCTCAGTAATCATTGTATCTGTCATATCTTTTTTCTTTAAAAGCTTTCTTACTTTATCGGAAACCTCTTTGCTGGCACAGGTATAAATAACAGCATCGCAACGTTCATTCCATTTATAATTGTTTTTATTCTTGTCGTAAAATTCTTGCAAACCCGCACTGTCTTTAACTGCTTTCGACCATACTTTTTTATCAGTCAGGTCAAACAGCAAAATACCATCGCGGTATTCACGCATCAGATTCTTAAATTCGGGATATTTTTTATCAAGGTTCGCTTCTTCATATTCAAGGCATTTGTCATTCACAAAATTATCATACATTGAATAGCCTATAACCTGGGCTGTAGTATTATTATGTTTCGATTGGTGCGAAGCAATATATTGTGCAAAATCCTGTTGGGTAAAATTTTTATTCTGCAAAGAAAAAAGCGGTTTGTTATAAGAAGCAACGCTTTCAGCTTTCCAATCGCCATTTACCAGGTTCGAATCGAGTACTTTTATAAACTCGTCTTTATTTTTTGTGAATTCAACAAAATTATTTTCCTTTTTAATTTTGTTTATCATTGAAGTTTTACTGAGTTCGGAGCGGCTGTCGCGGGCTACCTGGTTTTTTAACTCACCTTTCTTTTCTTCAAATGAAGGAACACCTCTTTTTTCAAGACGTTTAATGATATGAAAACCATAATTGGTTTTAATGGGTTCTGAATAATCACCATCATTCTTTAAAGCAAAGGCAGCTTTTTCAAACTCCGGAACCATGCGACCTGTTCCAAACCAAGGCAATGCGCCACCGTTTTTAGATGATCCTTTATCGTCTGAATGTTGAGCCGCCAGGTCATCAAACTTTTCTCCGGCTTTAAGCTTTGCATAAATCTCATCAATTTTTTTTCTGGATTGCTGTAAAGTAGTATCATCAGCATTTGAAGGACATTTTACCATGATGTGTGCCGTACGTATTTCACCCTGAGCCGGACGGCTGTCCACAACCTTTAATATGTGATAACCATATTTGGTTCTTACCGGCATGGAAAGCTCTCCCACTTTTGTGTTGAATGCAACCGTTTCGAAAGGATACACCATCATCATCCCGGTAAAATAACCAAGGTCACCACCATTATCCTTTGCCGAAGGATCTTCGGAAACTTCCATTGCTACTTTAGAAAAATCTTCTCCTTTAATAAGACGATCGCGGGCTTTCATAACCTTGCTGAAAGCAGCAAGCGTGTCTTTTGGCAATGCATCAGCATTCACTTTAATTAATATATGCGAAGCCCTGACATCTTTTTGAAGCCGGTCGTACGCTTCTTTAAGAAGATTGTCCGAAACATCTTTATCAGTAAGGTATGGCTGAGCAAGTTGCTTGCGATATCCTGAAAGTTCTGTAATAAATGCCTGACTCGTATCAAGTTTTTCTTCTTCAGCTTCTTTAACTTTCAGCTTATAGTTAATATAATTCAAGATATTCCTTTATCGCTGCAGCATCGTTGATGTTTTCCTTGTTATTGTTTTTACGATAAACCTTTTCAAATTCAGATTTAGTAATCCCTTCACCGGCAATTGTCATCAGAACCGGATCAGTTGGCGATTGAGCAACAAGCACTCCTGAAATGAGAAAAAATACAATGATCGAAAGTAACCTGGTTTTCATAGTTATTTTAGTTTAATTATTCAAAAATTGATTAGGGGGTTGCAAAAGTAATAATTCAAAGTGAGTATGCAAGGTTTAATAATTGCAATCGATATTTAGTATCATTCTACTATATAGAAATCATGGAATTTTCATTTAAATGCTGAGAAATATTCGAGTATAAGGTATTACTACCTTCGTTTACCTTTTTGGTTCCTGATAATGAAAACTGAAGGGCTGTTTCAAAAAAAATTAACATATGGCTTGCTTACTTTGAAATGAAATTTTTACTTTTGTTAAGATAATTTTAATACGAAGATATGGCCGTTTACCGATTTAAAGTTTCTTTTGAAGAACATGATGAGATATCACGCGAAATTGATATCCGTGCTGATCAGACGTTTGAAGATTTACATTATGCAATTCAGCAAGCCGTTGGCTTCGATGCATCGCAACCCGCTTCTTTTTATATGAGCAACGATCATTGGACCAAAGGGCGCGAGATTTCTTTAAACAAAATGCCCGACCGCAATGGCGAAGAAAACGTGTTGATGAAAAATGCAGTGTTGTTCGATTGGATTTCTGACCCGCATCAAAAAATTTATTATTTATTTGACTATACAACGCAATGGACTTTTTATGTTGAACTTTCCAGGATTTATGTCAATGATGACATTAGGAAAAAATATCCTGTATGCGTAAAGGTTACCGGTGACGCTCCTAAGCAAAGGGCGGTTGTTATGCCATTGAAAAAAAATGAACTGGAAATAGCAGAAGAAGAAACATTGCTTATTGAAGATGAATACACTGCTGACGCAACAGATGAAGAAGAGGTGGTATTAAACCCGGAGGAGGCGGATGATATCAACACCGGTGAAGACGGGCAGGAGCAAATAACTGAAGAGAGTGGGGGTGAAGAAGAAGAACCGTAAATAAATATTTTTGACTCAAGGGTAGAGCAGGTTATTTCAGCTCATTTTATTTATATCCTGAATATTTTCTTTTTCAGACTTAGCAAATCATCGTATTTTTAAAAGCAGTTACCGGTGAATAAGCAGTTGATAGTAATTACCGGACCCACTGCTGTCGGAAAAACCGAACTCAGCTTAAAACTGGCAAAACATTTTTCAACCGAAATTGTTTCGGCAGATTCTAGGCAGTTTTATAAAGAAATGAATATTGGTACTGCCAAGCCAACTACGTCTCAATTAAACGAAGTCAGGCACCATTTCATTAATTCGCTTTCAATAAAAGAGGATTATAATGCCGGCAGGTTCGAAACTGATTGTGTTTCACTGCTCGATAAATTGTTCCAAAAACATGAACGGATTATATTAACGGGCGGTTCCGGATTATATATAAATGCTATTCTCTACGGTGTTGATAATTTGCCAAAAGCCGATTGCGAAATAAGAGCTTCAATAAAGGAACAATTTGAAAAAAACGGGATCGAGTCATTGCAGCAACAGTTAAAGTTATTGGATAGTGAATATTACAATACTGCCGATATCCGTAATCCCCATCGCCTGATGCGCGCCATTGAAGTGTGTTTGCTTACCGGTAAAAAATATTCCTCTTTAGTTGGAAAAAAAAATGAAAAACGGAATTTTGATTTTGTTTTATTCGGGCTACAAATTGACAAAAAGGAATTGCATGAGCGCATAAACACACGCGTTGATAAAATGATTTCGGAAGGTTTGGTTGATGAAGTGAAAACGCTGTTGCCTTTTAAACATTGCAATGCCCTGCAAACTGTTGGTTACAAAGAGCTTTTTCAATATTTTGAAGAAGCAATTTCATTAGACGAAGCCATCTCGCTAATCAAAAAACACACCCGCAATTACGCCAAACGTCAAATGACATGGTTCCGTAAAATGAAAGAAATAAAATGGCTCGATGCCAGCGATCCGCTGCTTTTTGAAAAGTGCATTTCCATGGTATAATTTCTTTAATCTTTAATTTTTAATACTTAATCCACTTTCTCATCCCAAAATCATCCATTTTGCTCATCATTAAGTATGATTTTGAATCAAATATTTTGCAAAAGGAAATTTTCATTATACTTTAGAGGTTCCAAATAAACAACCCATGATACTACTTGTACAAAACATCGAACCCAAAGTTAATCAACTCGATCTCGAGCGCTTGTTTTTTTCTTATGGCGAAATTATCGAAACCAACATGGTATATGATTTTGAAACATGGATGCCAAAAGGGTTCGCTTTTGTTGAAATGAAAAACTCAAATGAGGCTTTGCAGGCCATGCACGAATTAAATGGCATTAACCTCAATGGTAAACCCCTCGTTGTAAAAAAAGCGCGTATCGTAGAGCATCATTAACATACTTTTTTAATTTTCCCGCCAGTTATCTGACGGACTGAATAGTTCAGCGAAAATCTGTGCAATCTGTGGCAA
>JBIOHJ010000052.1:0-21387 GCA_044448905.1 Bacteroidia bacterium
GTCTATTGCTATCATGTGTACCTCACTATTTCCAGTTAATTAAATGTTTTTATTATTACAATGAATCAAAGATACGGCTATTTGCAGTGAATTGCAGTAATTATATTTATATCAATAGCTGCAGGGCTTTCAGCTCTTGTTCTTATTAAAAATTCTGCTTGCATACTTTTGTTCGGTTGAGGCAGTGGGTGTTCCTCCTTCGTGTTCCCAAATTTCAAGCACTCCTTGTTTGGTCCTTACCGTTTTGTCTTTTGCTATCATGTGTACCTCACTATTTCCTGTTAATTAAATGTTTTTATTATTACAATGAATCAAAGATACGGCTATTTGCAGTGAATTGCAGTAATTATTTTTTTATCAATAGCTGCAGGGCTTTCAGCTCTTGTTCGTATTAAAAAATCTTAAAAAACAAAATGATATTTTTTATTTCACTTTACAGGCTGCTTCCGAGCGAACGAATTGCTAACAACAACGATTGTGTTCTGTTTTATTCCTTCACAAACTTACCCACCTGGCTACCTGCTTTTATAAAATAAATTCCCGAGGGTAAGGAAGAGATATCAAGTTCAAATTTTCCCTGTGCGTTGAAGTTTTTCTCCATTATAGTTTCTCCCAATAAATTAAAAATAATAATATTTTCTTTTTTATCCAGGTTAATATTAATTGTACTGGTGGCAAGATTGGGAAAAATAAAAGTTTCATCACCTGCATTGATGGGTTCAATTCCAAGTAGCGGGCAAAGGTTTTCGCTTCTGAAAAAAGACTGAACAAAAGCAGGCAAACCCAACGCAGATGTTATCAGAAAATTAGGGTCAAGCAGCAACCCGTTTTCTGTATAGTTACAGCCGGTTCCGCTAATGGATGGATCATTTATAACCCCCAGGTAATAGCTGAACGATTTACATGTATAAATCTTTCCGTCAGGCGCAAGCTGTATTGCATAGGTATCGGGCGTAACACTTAAAACAGCTTTAGAAGCTAAAATGGTTACCGCATTTCCCGAGCTCAGATCGAATTGCAGTAACGTACCGGCTACATCATAAGTGCTTACATACAGGAACCGCCCGTCAGGTGAAAACTCCAGCCCATATACATGATCTGGCATAGGTAATGTAATGGCATTGGAAACCACCCCCGTTAAATCATCAAAATCAAAAATTTCAACCGTATTGAGATACCCTGCTGCAAGAGCAATTTTATCTCCGCAAGGCGAAAACTTCATTTGCCCATATGTATTTTGAATTTGTGATGTGGTATGAACTATGCCCACATTGCTTATTACAGGAGTTATTTGAAATCCGGAAGAAGTAAGGGTGTACACATAAAATGCATCCGAACCCCATTCATGAATAGCTATTTTATAATTACTCCCCGTCAATTCCTGCACAGCCGTCAGTTTTTCAGTTACATTATTCAGGACAAGAATATTTTTTGATGCAGTAATATCACCCATGCCACCCTGCAGATTCATATCCACAATAGAATAACGGCACCCGTTACCTCCGCCTATTTCATCAGTTGTGAAGATATAATACAGGTTGAGGCTGCCGGTCTGCGGAACAATCAATGCTGCCTGCGTGGATGATGAACCTCCTGTAAGCCCTGTTCCGTTGGGCATTACCTGGCTGTTTTTATTCCATACGGTAATGCCATCCGTGTAAAACAAAAGCCCGCCTGCATTATCGCATATGGCTGCACACCCCTCGGGGGTATTTATTGCACCATACGTTAGGGCCGCAGGGATACCAGATGAAAAATCAACCCCTGCATTTACACCGAAAAACCATTTATCTGCCGGGCCTTGTGAAAAGGCTATGGCTTGAATAAAGAAAAAAGCCAATATAAGTTTGAATTTTTTCATGGAAGTAATTTTTAGTTACTCAAAATTATACAAAACAAATCAGAAAATAAAAAATTATTTCATAAGAAATATTATTCCCCATGAATCGCAATTTGTTACTCTTGAATATTATTTTGCTTTCCAAATTATGAAAAACCCTTTGCAGGTGAAAAGAAAAATCCACGGGAATTATTTTTGAAGAATCATTTTAACTTCCTTCATGGATTCATTATCAATGATAAGATTGGCAATGTAAATTCCATTTGGCAATTGCCCGCCTGTTTGCGTGTTTCCATCCCAGAATGCCTGGTAACGTCCCGGAACAAATTTTTGATTAACCAATTCCTTCACTCTTTTTCCCTGTATGTCGGTTATAAATAATTGCACATTTGAATAATTAAACACATTGAAATAAATATTGGTAGTTGTTGAAAAAGGGTTCGGATTATTTTGCATGAGAATTCCCTTATCACTGAAAGGAGTGTTTATTCCCGTTGAAGATTCATCAAGCCAAATATCAAATTGCCCTTCCAGTGTTCCGCTGTTATTAACCAGCGGAATAATGCGCAAAGCAGCGGCAGGAAGCGATGCCCATGGATCGGTGGGAATGTAAGGGTCGCCAGTAAAATAAAGCTGTGTAATTAAAGTGGTGTATCCCGGAGCGCTTATTTTAAAATGTACATGCCGCGGACGATACGAAGCGCCATTTAAATACCAGCCGGGCCAAATGGAATTAAAGCTATATTCTCCGTTTGTTCCCGTATAAAGACTCCCGCGCAGCGAAAAAGGATTCACGTTTGTGTAATAAGTACCCGCATCTGTTGCATGCCATATTTCAACCAATGCATTGGGAATTGAAACGGGGCAATTCTCACTCCTCACAGTTCCTGCAATCATTAACGGCTGCCCGGGTTCTGTAGGCGATGACAGTTGAATGCCTGACGGAGCATTAGCAAGGTAATACGGACCAATTATATCAGGAGTAGTGGGAGCGCAGCCGGCAGGATAAAAGTTTTTCCCCATCAGGAAATAGGGAGCTGCAATTCCCGCTGCTGTGCCTATCATTCCAAGCCGAATAAAATCGCGCCTGTTGTGTATTTGTTTTTTCATGTTATTGTATTTGAAATTTTCTGTCCGTTTATACTTTAAGGTTTGGATTCCATGTATGCCGTTCATCAGAAACATATTTTGCCCAGCTGTAAAGCGCATCATAAATTTTCATCCCCAGTTTCAGCATTTCGTGATCGTCTTTTATGTTGTGAGAAAGTCCTGCGGAAATTGCCCAAAGCCCGGCTGATTGTTTTGCTATATCAAAACGGTCGGTGTCGGCACCACGAATAATTACTGCAAGCTGTAAAAGAGCCGGGTCGGTAAGATTGTGCTTTTTAAGTATCGTATCAAAAGTGCAATACTCTCCATCGTGTGAATATTCAACCCTGGGAATGTCAAAAGGAATTGCACCCAGCTCTTTTGCTTTTGCTTTTACCTCTGCTGTCGGAACATAAATAAACTCCGCTTCTTTATCCACGAAGTTTTTGATTAACCAGGGACAAGCTATTCGGTCAATCTTCGGTCGCTCTCTTGTTATCCATTTCATTGCTTCAATCAGTTTAATATTATTATCTCATATCAAAGATAAAAAAGTTCCTTGATATACATTTGAATTATTGTTTAGGATAATTTATAAAACCTGGCAGGAGAATTCCTGCGTGACAGGATGTGGGTTTCATGACTCACGCTTGCCCGGGGCTGGTATATGGAAACAGTTTATTCAATTCTTCTTTTTTTCCGAACAGATTTTTTTATCTTCTTCTTTTTCTTCTTCTTTTTTGGAAACACAATGGCATCATCTAATGTGTATTTTGTTTGCTTTGGGTTTTCCAATATTTCACGGAGCCTCCCGAAATAGATATAAAAATTGCCATGCTTCTCATAAATCTCTGTCAGGGCTTTTATTCTTTTTGGTCCCAGGAGTTTTATCAGTTTGCGATACTTTTCCCGGGTTGTTTCTTTCATAGTTATTGATTGAATTTGATTGAAATTTTTGTTTAGGAAAACCAAAGTTAAAAGTATAAAACATTTTAATCACACTGACAGGAACTATGCTCATGCCTGCCTGAACCTGTCAGGTGAAAATATTCAAAGCCCTTCTTTTTTTTATTTCTTTTAATCTTTATGTTACCTGCAGTTATACTTTCTCCACAAAGGTGTATCATTTCAATTTTTTCTTGTCTTATATGAGTAGTGAGTCATTATTGAGTCCATTTCAACTGTTCTGTCCTTAAGTCCTCGGTTATTGTAATAAGATATTGACTTATAATTTTGATTTAAATGACTAGGAAAATAAAATGCTGTTACAGTTGAATCCAGTTTCTTTTCAGCATAAAAATAGTCAGTAATATTCCGAGTTGCTACGCTTTTTCCATATTCCAGTTCAAATCTTTCTTGATATTCTTGATTTATTAAAAGACTAACTGTTTTTTTAATGAGCTGCCCCGATGCATTATATCCATAAATTTTTTTGTAAAGCCATCCTCTTCCATGGTCATCGTTTGCATATTCAGTTGACTCAATTACTTTTCCGCTCTTGTCAAACTTGAAAATACAAGTGTCTGTGTCGTTACCAGTCCAAAATTGATAAAGCAATAAACTGTCTGCTAAAAACATGTATGTCGAATTGAACTTTGCTGAAAAGTCGGTGTTATAATCTTTGTATTTAACAAAGTCGATGCTGTCATATTTATATTCAAGATAATGCCCCCAAAATTTTCTTATTACCTCAATGAGTAAATTCCCTTTCTTATCGTATGTGCGATAACCAAATGTGTCAGATTCCCCCAGATTTAAAACTTCATTCTCTGAAATCAAAAAAACAGTGTCTATATAATTTGCAGCTAAATGCTCTTTCTCAATATTAGCAAATTTTAAGTCGGTAAGTTTCATTGTTGACGACTGTTTGCAACCAATCCCGAATAAAAGTGATACAGTTATGACAAAGTAGTGCCGCATAAATAATGACAGATAACGAAGAAGGGATTAAAGAAGTAAAAAAAAGAAGGGTTTAGAACCACAACTGTTCGTTTACCTGCACTGTTTATTAGTCCCGACATGTCGGGATACCTCTCAAAGCCCTTCTTTTTTTTATTTCTTTTAATCTTGATGTTATCGGCTGTTCTACTTCTCAATTTCCAAATTCCGCATAGTTTGCTTTGCCCATTTCTATCCAACTCATCCAATAATTTTTTCCTGTCGTTCCTGCACCTTCTGGGTCAATATTAAAGAAGTCTGGAATTATCTCAAATGACTTTTTATTTCTCTCATTAAGAAAATGTGTCAAACACTCTAATAGTTTCGTGAATGATGAAAAAATAATTTCACTAAGCCCATCCAATTCACCACCGTAACTACTGTCATAGACTCGAATTGGAAAGTCAACATTGGTAGTTTGGTTTCTTGTATCAAAAACTAAAGGTCCTGTATCATTTCCTTCGTTTGCAAAGGGAATAAGTCCTAAAGGGATGAGCTGTTCAGGAATGAACCAATCAAGGACAGTATTAATATCTTGTAATGGTCGAGTAGGTATGGACTCTGGGAGTCGAATTATTGAACAGTCCCCGTCCAGAAAAAAATAAGCCCTATGCCAGTTGATAAAATTATCAGGAAGTTTTATCTTGAACTTCTTCTCAATCTCCTCGTAATCCTTTAAGTTCAAAGTTCCCTTTAGTAACTTCCACTCAAACCAACCGTCCCCATCAACTGGAGAAGCCATCATTTCTTTTGGAATGCTATCAGTGTAAACGATTTTCATACCAGGTCTCCAGTATGCTTTGAAAAACTGTTCGTTTATATCTGTCATTGTTTTCTATCTGTTCGTTTCTTGTAATAAATTTCGAGTTAGCAATGCCGCCAAAGAATAGCCGATAACAGTATATTATAAGAACATTTTACAATCCAAATGTTCCGAATACCAACCAAATATAGGAGAATTAAGGAACATTTCTGAAAATTAAGGAACATTTAATAATTCAGTCTGACTTTGCATCGCCCCTCAAATAAATATTTTCCCCTCTCCCCACAATATTTCCCCCTCTTCTTCGTTATCCTCAAAAACCAACTGCATGAAATGTGTTTACGCTAAAACAATTTCAAATATGGTAGATGTAATTATAGCACGTCATCAAAACTCGCAAGGCGTTATACACAACGAAAGTGTAATTGACGTGCAGAATCCAAAACACCCGCTTGCGGAAGAAGAGGTAACCCAGGTATTAGGCAAGCTGTTGCATGTTTATATTAACCGTCCCGGCCATTTTAAAGTAATGTTAATAATAATGCCTGTCGGCAATAACAAAACAACTTCGCCTCTTTCACAAGCTAATACTAACGGTGAGATAACATCCGGGAGGCTGCGTGAAATCTTAACTGAACGCGAGCTGGAAGTGCTGGAGCTATTTGTGCAGGGATTGCACAGTCATGATATTGCCGGAAAACTCAGCATAGATATAGAAACAGTGCGCACCCACCGCCAGCATATTTATAATACACTGGGCATTCACAGCATCGAACTGCTGATTATTCAATCGGAAAAAAACAATTGGTTTCCTTCTTAACAATAAATCAACCGGTTATCACTGTTTTATCGTTTTTCCAGGCAATTTTCCTGCATAGGAAAGCCATTTCCCTATACCGGAAAATCATTTTCTCACACGGGAAAGTTATTTTCCTACACTGAAAAATAGTTTTCCTGCCTCGGAAAGTTATTTTCCCATATCGGAAAATCGTTTTCCTATATCGGAAAGTTGTTTTCCCACACAGGAAAATCGTTTTCCTATACCGGAAAGTCATTTTCCCACACAGGAAAATCATTTTCCGCGACCTTCATTCAATAGCTGAGTAAAAATTCACCCTGCAGGGTGATGTATAGCCGTTAGTGGCGCATATATCTTTGTAGTATAAATTCAGAGTAAAAATTAGCAAAGCCAAATAGTAAAAAAATTAAAATATGGAAATCATCATCATTCCCAAGCTGGAACTGAAAAAGAAAAGCGATTCGGAATTTGACGAGTATGTGCTGGATAAGATTGGCAAAGTTCCCGTCAACTTTCCCGTTACCGATCCCACCATTGCCAATGTGACCACGAAGCACACCGCTTATCACGATGCGGTTGTTAAAGCCATTGACGGGACAAAGGCAGATACCGATGATAAAAACACTTTGCGCAGGGAACTAAGCATTATGACAACCAATCTTGCCAATGATTGCGCCCGCAGGTCGGATGGCGACACTGCTAAATTCCTCAGCACCGGCTTTGCCATGAAATCGCAGGGCAGCCCTGTTGGTATTCTTCCCGCCCCACAGGATTTTGTGCTGAAAGCAGGCGACAATGAACGCGAAATGGATACAAACTGGAAGAAGGTGGACAAAGCGGACAAGTACCAGGTAAGGCTGGGCATTGACCCCGAAAATCCAGATTCCTGGATGATAGAAGCCATTGTATCGCCATCCAAAGCGCACTTTACAGGTTTGGAAAGCGGGAAAAAATATTATGCACGGGTACGCGCCATAGGTAGTAAAGGGTTGTACGGGAACTGGAGCGATATTTCATCGAAACGTTGTCCATAAAAGAAGGGAGGGTTTTAAATTTTTCTGAATTAAAAGAAAGCTGTGAAACGTAAAAAGAAAAACGAGTAATTCATATTTTTCAATTAATGAATATTATTTTTTTCACCTCTTCAAAATCTTCTCCTTTTATTTTCAGTAAATAAATTCCTGATTCCGATTCCACACCGTTTTCGTTATCACCATTCCATCGCACCTGGTACCCACCGGGCGGTATTCCTGAATTTAATAATGTTTTAACCACTCTGCCCGCAAGATCGGTTATATAGCAACAAATTTTTTGCGGCTTATCCGTAAACACCGAAATGAGTGTTGAGCCGGTGAATGGATTCGGATAAACGGTTACAGGTTTTAACGGGAGCTCAGCCTTGTAAACGGAAGTATATAAGCATAAAGTGGTATCAAGTATACCGTTTCCCAACGGAATAGTGGCGAGGCTTAAACCGCTTCCGGTTGATGATTGCGACAACGGTAATGAAACTACAAGAGGTGTATAGTTTAAAACCGGGATTGACACGCTACTTTCATCACAGCCGCTTACTCCGTTTGCATCGGTTTTAATAATGTAAGTTTGTGTGTATCCTGTGACGGGTGCCCCTCTTATTCCGGATATAATATAACCGTTATCGGCTGTTACGGAAGCTGAAAATCCTTCGCTCCAGTAAGTAGCCCCGTATTGTTTCATCCAAAGCGTATTCCCTGCCGAATCGGTCTTCATAAGTAAAATATAATGATAGTTATTGGCAGTATCTATCGTTTCACCGGCAATTAAATACCCGTTGCCGGGCGTAATTTCAACCGATCCCGCTTTATCAAACCCGGGCCGGCTGATGATTTTTGACCAAATGATATTTCCGGACGAATCGGTCCGGATTAAACACATATCATCAGCGTCAGGAAAGTTATAGTGAGTTGCAGCCAGGATAAATCCTCCATCAACAGTTTGTTTTACAGAATTAAGCCCATAGTAAGAGCCTTCACCGTAAGTTTTTGTCCAAATAATATTTCCCGATGAATCGGTTTTTGTTAATGATATTGGAGAATACTGAACGGGAAGCTGCGCTGTATCCGTAACTCCGGCAATGATAAACCCGTTATCGCTGGTTTGCTGAACAGAATGGCCCCTGCATTGCCCTGTGCTTCCATACAATTTTGCCCAAAGAAATGTACCTGCCGAATCCGTTTTAACCAAAAAGGCTGAAGAAGCAGATGTTAAAATAGCTTCCGAAGAGCCAATTAAAATAAATCCTCCGTCATTAGTTTGCTGAAAAGAGCTTATCCCGGAATTGCCATTAATAGTTGAAAAGCTTTTTAACCATAGCGGAGTTCCTGCCGAATCCGTTTTCATCATTACTGCCGAATTCGAAAATGTAGGTGGCATGAAAAATTTATTCCCTATTAAAATAAATCCATTATCCGAAGTTTGATGTCCGTAAGTAAACAGATCATGCAACAGGGGTGTACTATAGGAATGAGACCATATAACGCTTCCGGCACTGTCTAACCGGGTCAGAAGCCCATCCATATTATCGCTTAATGGAGGCAAACTAACCAGCATCCCGGGAAGGAAATACCCTCCGTCAGAAGTTTGCTTTATAGAGCCGCAATTTGCATTATAAAAACCCGGCATTGTATAAAATTTTTGAAATGTAATTTGCGCAGCCATATTAAAGCTGAGCAATAAAGCGGGGATTAATAAAAATGTTCTCTTCATAAAAAAAGAAAAAAAACAGTCATTGTGTACAAAGACGTGCTTTATTGATGCACCGTTGCATGCCGGAATAAATTTAGCATGCAGGCCTCAGCCGTCATTTAAATATTTGTATCAAAAACCAGGCAGGATGCACTAATTCATCAACAGGTGCCCCTGAGAGAAAGAAGGGTATTCATAAAAATAAACCCTCCCGGCCGGCTGACCGAGAGGGTTTTTAATTTTTCTGAATTGAAAGAAAGCTTATTCCTGGTGTTCGTGCTTTTCTCCTTCGGGATGCATGCACTTCTCCACAATTTCGTGAAACACATCATGCAATGCAGAAAGCTTTTTAGTAATCACTTCATCGGATTCTTTATTGTCAATTGATGTTTTCAAATCAACTGAGCCTGCAACTAACCGTCTTGTGGCGCTTATTATCACATCGGTCGTAAATTCAGGAGGAATTTTTGAAGAGGCAAGCGCTTGCGCTTTTTCAAGCATTTCGCCAGCGCGTTCTTTAATGGGTTGCAGGTTGCCTTCTTCACTCGGGTGAAATGTTTGCGACATTACACCGTGAAATGTTTTCAACTCGGGCCACTTATCGAGTTTTGATTGTGTAAATCCTGTAAAAGAAATTAACAGCATTGCGGGAATTAAGAGTAGTCTTTTCATTGCTTTGTTTTTTTGCAAATATAAATGTTTTATAAATGCCTCTTCGGGATTGAATTATCTGAGAAAAATAACATCATTTAACACCGGTTTCTGCATTCAAATTCCTATACGCAACATAAGAATACACTACCGATATTAAAACAGCGGTAATTGTGAGGCCTATAAATACAGTGGTGTACTTTTGCATAGGTAAAATAACTGCGAGAGCAAATCCCGCTATGCCAATCCAAAAAAATAGCTTTCCGCCAAGCCGATGTGTTTTCCTCCACACGGTTTCATTTTCCAGTGTCCATGGTGTGCGGATTCCGATAAAATAATTTGGTTTTATCATCCCCATATAATTTCCAAGAATGGCAAGAAAAAGACTGGTGAGTAGAAAAATCCATGAGTTTGTATTTTGAGTTGTTCCCGATACGGCAGAGTTGATTATCAAATAACTTATCGCGCACATAAATACTGCCATCACCAACCGGATGCGATTGTAAGTTTGCATAAACTGGATGAATTTCTTTTTAGGATCAATTTTTGGAATAACCAGCATGAGCAGGTAAAAGCAAATATTAAACGTGACAATAAAAACGGCAAATTTATTTTTACTTCCAAAATCATCAGGTTCTCCTTTCATGTTAAAATGAGTGGGAACTGTATCGGGAAGGTTATTCCATTGATACGCAAGATAAAATAAAGGTAAAATGCTGACTAAGAATATCAGTGTTTCGCGCAGTGTGATTTTTGTTTTCATATTAGTAGTATTTTGTTTGTGAATACTGTTTTGGATGCTGATTATTTTATTTCTTTTTGGAAGGTTGTTTAAACTGGATAAACCATTCGGCAATTTCATCCATAACAGTCATGTTAAGCGAATACTCAATGAATTGTCCGTTGCGGATGGATAATACAAGGTTTGCCTGCTTCAGCAAATCGAGATGATGTGAAATACTTGGCTTGGTCATGTCGAAACGGTCGGCAATTTCACCTGCCGTCATATCGCCTTTCCGCAACAGCTGAAGTATTTTTCTGCGTGTGGGATCGTTTAGTGCTCTGAATAGAAGATTCATATTATTTAAATAATTAGGCAAATGTCTAAATATTATTTGACATGAACAAATTTTTATTAAAATAAAATGACAAATAAGAATTAAATACCTAAGGGTGAGGGTAATAAAAATTATATTTCCCTAAGCATTAAATCCGCACAAAAATCCATCAGCGGCCTTTTGTTTTGCCCGGGAAGCTGTATTGAATTAATTTGCTTTAAGGCGGAAGTATAAAAATGCTGCATTTCGTTTTTTGCATGCTGCTTTACATCAGCCTTGTTGAATAATTCGGTTACCTGTTTTATTTTTTCCTCGTTTGGAAGGGTTGAGGATGAGTAAAGCTTTTTTAATTCCTGCTTCCATTCAGCATTCAAAACTTCCATTGCTTTTAAAAAAAGAAAAGTTTTTTTATTCGAAATAATATCACCGCCAGTTTGCTTGCCGAATTTATTTTTATCACCATACACATCCAGAAAATCATCCTGCAGCTGGAATGCAATGCCAATATTTTTTCCAAAATCATAAATGCGATTGGCATCTTCACTGCTTGCTCCGCCAATCAAAGCGCCAATCTGTAAGCTGGCACCAAGTAAGACTGCCGTTTTAAAGCGTATCATGGCAATGTAATCAGTAATAGAGACGGCATCTTTGTTCTCAAAATTCATATCTGTCTGCTGCCCTTCGCAAACTTCAATAGCTGTTCGCGAAAAAATATTTACAACATCTTTTACAACCCTGTCTTCAGTCATCATCATCAGCTGGTACGATTTCACAAACATGGCATCACCCGAAAGGATGGCGGTATTTACATTCCATTTTTCATGAACGGTTTGTTTTGACCTCCGCATAGGCGATTTATCCATAATATCATCATGCAGTAAGGTGAAATTGTGAAACAGTTCTATACCTGATGCAGCAGGAATGGCTTTGGCAATATCTCCGTTAAACATTTCGCACCCCATCAAAACTAAAAGCGGGCGCAAACGCTTGCCGCCAAGCGAAAGCATATAGCGCACCGGGTCATAAAGTTCGGCAGGTGTTGAATTAAAACTTAATTCCAATAAACTTTTTTCTATTTCTTCCCGGAGATTTTCAATGCTGTGCATGAAGAAAAATTAATTTCCCGAACGGCTGAAAATAGTAATCAGCTTTTTAATTCCTTCATCAAGCGAAGTCATTTTCCGGTTGAGAAGGATTTTCATTTTATGAATGTCGGGACATCTGCGTGTCATATCCCCTTCTTTTAATGCGGGCAGGTGAACAAGCTTTGATTTAGAGTTAGCAAGCTTTATAATTTTTTTGGCAAGGTCGAGAATTGTAATCTCGCTATCACTTCCAATATTCACAACGTCATTTATATATTTTTCCTGGTAAAAAGCACTAACGGTTGCTTCAATGTTGTCATCAATGTGGCAAAAAGTACGGGTCTGTAAACCGTCACCATAAACAGTAATGTCTTTGTTATGCAGTGCGGCATGAATAAACCTCGACATCACAAAATCATTACTTTGCTTGGGCCCGTAAGTATTGAAAAAACGATAAATAGTAAAATCAAGATCAAACTCCTGCTTATAAGCGCGCAGGTATGCTTCGCCTACGTTTTTAACAATGGCATAAGGAAGGCGTGAGTTAAGAGGAGTGGTATGTTCGTTTTGAGGAAATTCCACAGGCTCGCCATATACTTCGGAGGATGAAGAGTAAAAAATTCTTTTCACACCTGTATTTTTTGAAAGGTCTAACATATTGCGTATGCCTTCCAGGTCGCGCAACACCATGGCAGGATTAGCCAATGTGCGTTTTACACCAACTAATGCGGCATAATGAAAAACGTAATCAAACTTGTGTGCAAAAAATATGCTCGAGATATCGTTAAACTGGTTGACATCCGATTTAATGAACCGAACATTTTTATATAGTGATTTTGGCAGCTTGGTTTGAGTCCCGGTTTGAAGATTATCTACCACCACAACAAGGTTGTTTTTATTCTCGGCAAGTTTTTCAGCAAGGCAGCTTCCAATGAAGCCTGCGCCACCGGTAACTAAAATTTTTGTTTCCATAATCTGCGAATAACTAATCCATTATTTTTAATAAATATTCGCCATACCCGCTTTTAACTAACGGTTTGGCTAACTCGTTTAATTGTTGTCGTGAAATATATCCCATGCGGAAAGCAACTTCTTCAATGCAGCCCACTTTTAGCCCCTGCCTTTCTTCAATTACCTGTACGAACTGTGAAGCCTGCATCAGCGAAGCAAATGTTCCGGTATCGAGCCACGCTGTTCCTCGTCCCAGTATTCCCACCTTTAGCTTTCCCTGTTTTAAATATTCCTTATTTAAATCGGTAATTTCATATTCTCCACGGGCACCGGGTTTTAAATTCTTTGCCATTTCCACTACATGATTATCGTAAAAATACAAACCCGGTACTGCATACCTTGATTTCGGATGTTGCGGTTTCTCTTCAATGGAAATTACTGTTTTATTATGATCAAACTCAACCACTCCATACCGTTCGGGATCGGAGACATGGTAAGCAAATACTACTCCTCCATCGGGATTATTATTTTGCTGAAGCAGGGATTGAATTCCGGCACCATAAAAAATATTATCACCAAGTACTAAAGCAACCTTTTCTTTCCCGATAAATTTTTCGCCAATTACAAATGCCTGCGCCAGGCCGTTAGGAACGGCCTGCTCAGCATATTCAAAACGACATCCTAAATTTTTTCCGTCACCGAGTAATTTTTTAAAATGCGGAAGGTCGTGAGGTGTGGAAATGATCAGGATTTCTTTAATGCCTGACATCATCAGCACCGAAAGCGGGTAATAAATCATTGGCTTATCGTAAACCGGCATGAGTTGTTTACTTAATGCAAGTGTTAACGGGTGAAGCCGGGTACCGGAACCGCCTGCTAGAATTATTCCTTTCATAGTTTATCTGGTAAGCTGTGTGTTTCTTCAGTTTTTCGTATTTCAAGCTTACTAAGATCAATGTCTTCATCCTCATCAACAAGGACAATAAGCGAATCCTCCATCAACACACGCGATTGTTTGAATTTTTCAAGTGAAAGCAGGATACATGGCAAGAGCACGAAATTGGTAATCAGCGAAAAAAGGAGCGTGGTGGAAATAAGAATACCCAACGCTACTGTTCCGCCAAAGCTTGATACTGCGAAAATAGCAAAACCGAAAAAAAGAATAATATTAGTGTACACCATGCTTAAGCCCAATTCGTGTATTGTCCTTGATACAGCACCTGAAGGGTCTTTCCCTTTTACTTTCCTGAGCTGGTGCCGGTATTCAGTAAGAATGTAAATAGTTCCATCGGATGCAATTCCGAAAGCAATGCTGAAAATAAGTATAGTAGATGCTTTGAAATGAATATCCAGGAATCCCATAATTCCAGCCGTTATTACAAGCGGAATTAAACAAGGCAGTTTAGAAAGGAGGATGATAGCTATTGATTTGAAAAGCGCCATTCCGATAAGTACTATTAAAACGATAGCTATTAAAAGGCTTATAAATAAATGATGAAACAGGTAGTCGTTGCTTTTAAGAAATACAAGACTATGTCCGGTCATCATCACATTATATTTAAGACTATCATCCTCCCATTTGTTTTCATTCCTGTTGTAATTAAAAATAGTATCCATCCTGGGACGAATTTCAGCAACTAATTTTTTCATCTTTGATGAACCGATATCAGCGATCTGGAAGCTTACTCTTGTATATCGTTTGGAAGTATCAATAAAGGATATAAGTTTATTTTCTTTTCCCTTGACAGTGGAATTGTATTCAGATAATTTAGCAAGTTCGAGGCTTCCAGGAAGAATATAATATTTTGGATCCCCATCATTGTATGCCTGGTACGCGAACTTAAGCCCTTCAACTGCTGAAACCGGTTTTGAAAATTCAGGATACTTGGCCATCATTTTCTGAAAGGTCTTTATTTTATATAATGTTCGACCGTTATTGCTGAAAACTCCGTTTGGTTTTTTAGTGTCCACATTAATTTCAAATGGAAGCACTCCTTGAAAATTGCTTTCAAAAAATCTCAAATCGGTGTAAATGCGATCTTTTTTCGGAAGATCATCAACTACATATCCTGTCACGTTTATTTTTATCATTCCAAAAACTGAAATTACAACAAGAATAGAAACAATAATGTAAATTAATGTACGCTTCCGGTGCACAACATAATCAACCGTGTCAAGCAGATTGTTGATCCATTTACTCTCCAGGTGTCTTCGATATTTGGGTGGTGGTGGTTTCAGGAAACTATAAATGATGGGTAACAATATATGTGCAATCACATAAGTGGACATAACATTAATTGCCGCTATAATACCAAATTCAACAAGCAGGGTGCTATTCGTGAAAAAGAAAACACCAAAACCAATAGCAGTAGTAATATTTGCAAGAAAATTGGAAAGTGACACTTTGTGTATGGTCACTGTGAGGGCTTTAATTTTATTACCATGTTTTCCTAACTCTTCCTGGTATTTATTAATTATGAAAATACAGTTGGGCACTCCAATTACCATTATTAGCGGTGGTATCAAGCCTGAAAGAATTGTAATCTGATAACCCATCAACACAATGGTACCAATGGAAATGGTGACACCCACAAGGCAAACGATAATCGAAAAGAATACAGCATAAAATGAACGGAAAAGAATAAGCAGGATAATAGCAGTTACTACAATTGCCAAAATCATAAAGAGCATCATTTCACTTGCTACTTTCTTCATAAAGTGCGTTCGTATGTAAGGCATTCCCGAATAGTGCACTTTCACATTACTGTCTGTTGAAAATTTTTCAACAAGTGTTTCTATCTGCTGAACAATAAAGATGCGATCTCTCGAATCAAGTTCTTTTTTTTGAAAAGTGACCGCCATCAGCGTGGCTCCGGTTTCTTTGTTATAGGCAAGCCCTTCATAGAAAGGAAGCGATATAATTACCTTCTTAATACTGTCGAGTTCACTTTGCGTTCCTGGTTTTTGACTGAAAACAGGAACCAAATCAAACTTATGTTTCTCATCGTTGCGTTTAAGCTGGTACAAATTGGTTACCGATAAAACATCCTGTATACCCTGTATTTTTTTTATTTCCCTCGTAAGGTCATACCAGCCATTAAATTTTTTCAATTCAAATAAATTCTTATCCAGGAAACCAATCACCAGCACATTGCCGTCTTCACCATAAAGTTCTTTAAATTTAACATAGTCCAGAAATACCGGATCATCTGCCGGCAATGTGCGGGCGTAGGTATAAGAAAGTTGGATTTTAGTTCCTTCATACCCGAAAAAAATCGTAAGAATTGTCATTGCAATCAGCAATGGAATACGGTTACGAAGTATAAAGCGCGAAACGAATAAAAACATAATTACCTGTAAGCGGGTAAAGGTAATAAAAAGAGCCCCTCCAGCCCTCCCCGAAGTGGCTTTTAAATCGGAGAATTACAAGTAATTCAGCTCATGGTAAGTTCAGTATCAAAAGCTTTTTTAATAATTGCCTGCTGCTCCTTTTCGTGCTGCTTGTACGAGCCGGTGGCAGGGCTTGCGCTTTCAGGTCGTGATATTAATTTAATGTTTTTTCCTAATACAGAAGTTCGCTTCAGGTAGCTCCATGCTCCCATGTTTTCAGGCTCTTCCTGTACCCACAAATACTCACCAGCATTTTTATATCGGGAAAAAATATTTTTAATTTGATCATCAGGAAAAGGATAAAGTTGTTCGATGCGAACAATTGCAATAGCATCTATTTTATTTTTTGACTTTTCTTCGAGCAGGTCGTAATAAATTTTTCCGGAACAAAAAATAATACGATAAATTTTACTTGCATCCGGGTTTACATCATCAATAACTTCTTTAAAACCCCCTTCAGTAAACTCATTAAGGGCTGAAATACATTTGGGATGCCGCAATAAGCTTTTCGGTGTTAACATAACCAGCGGCTTGCGAAACGGACGATGAAGCTGCCTGCGCAACACATGAAAAAAATTTGCCGGTGTGGTACAGTTTACAACTTGCATATTGTAATTTGCGCACAATGTTAAAAACCGTTCAATGCGCGCACTCGAATGTTCTGCTCCCTGTCCTTCGTAACCATGAGGCAACAGTAAAACCAATCCGTTCATACGGTTCCATTTATCTTCGGCAGTGCTCAGGTACTGGTCAACTATTATTTGCGCTCCATTAATAAAATCGCCAAACTGCGCTTCCCATACAACAAGAGAGTTGGGTGATGCCAGGCCATAACCAAACTCAAAACCTAACGCAGCATATTCCGAAAGCAGCGAATTATAAATATTGAATTTAGCCTGTGAAGCACTGATATACTGAAGCGGAATATATATTTCTTCTGAATCCTCAATAGTAATAACAGCATGGCGGTGCGAAAAAGTTCCGCGCTCAGTATCCTGCCCGCTGATGCGAACAGCAAAAGCTTCCTGAACGAGTGTACCATACGCCAGCAATTCTGCCATTGCCCAATCTAATCTGCCATCGCCTTCAAGCATTTTTTTTCTTTCGGCAAACAAACGCACAGTTTTATTAAAGAATTTTTTTCCTTCAGGGAGTTGTGTAATTTTATTTCCTGTTTCGATTAGTATTTGTTTTGATACGCCTGAGTCAGGTGATTTATTAAAGTCTTCAGGCTTTGCAATCCGCAATCCTTTCCAGCTACCAGTAAGATCATCCAAAACTTTCTTTTTCTTTTCCTGCTTTGCAGTGTCTAAGCTTCGCTGCAGCATTTCGCGAAAGGATTTTTCCATTTCTTTAACAAGACCGGCTTCCACATCACCCTGCGACAACAGTTTCTGGTTGTAAATTTCTCTTGCGTTGGGATGTTCAGCAATGGCTTTATAGAGCAATGGCTGCGTGAAGCGTGGTTCGTCACCCTCATTATGCCCGTATTTACGATACCCCAGGATATCAATAAACACATCGCGGTGAAATTTTTGCCTGTACTCCATAGCAAGCCTCACCGTGTAAACCAATGCTTCCACATCATCGGCATTCACATGAAAAACCGGTGACAGGGTAACTTTGGCAACATCAGTGCAATACGTGCTCGAACGGGCATCCATATAGTTAGTGGTAAACCCGATTTGATTATTCAGGATAAGATGAATAGTGCCACCGGTACGGTAACCCTTAAGCAGCGACATCTGAATAACTTCATAAACAATTCCCTGACCTGCAATTGCCGCATCGCCATGAATGAGGATGGGAGCAATCATATTTTCGTTTCCTCCCGAAGTATTGTCAATTTTTGCACGAATAACCCCCTGCACTATAGCATCAACGGCTTCGAGGTGCGATGGATTGGGAGTGACGCTTAAATGAATTTTTTTTCCGGAAGCAGTCGTTACATCACTCGAAAAACCGAGGTGGTATTTTACATCGCCTGCAAAAAGATTGTCTTCGTATTCAACACCTTCAAACTCTGTAAAAATTTCTTCATTCGATTTCCCCAGTGTATTTGCAAGAACATTAAGCCGCCCACGGTGAGCCATCCCGATAACAAATTCTTTTATACCAAGCTCCGCACCGGTTTCAATTACCGAATCCAGGGCAGGAATTAAGGTTTCACAACCTTCGAGAGAAAATCTTTTTTGACCGGCAAATTTGGTATGGATAAAATTTTCAAACGCGACCGCTTCATTTAATTTCTGAAGGATTCTTTTTTTTTCTTCAACTGTGAATACCGCTGTATTTTTGCTGCCCTCCATTTTTTTTTCGAGCCAGCTGACCACTTCGGGTTTGCGGATGTAACGGTACTCAGCGCCAATGGATGCGCAATACGTTTGCCGGAGGTAAGAAATAATAACGCTCAGCTTCGCGGGACCGATTCCTATTTCGGTTCCAGCCTGGAAAACGGTATTAAAATCTTTTTCTGTTAATCCGAAATTTTCAGGATCAAGAGTTGGAAAATATTTTCTCCGTTCGCGCACCGGGTTGGTATGAGTAAACAAATGCCCGCGTACACGGTAGGCATTTATTAAGCTCATTACGCGAAATTCTTTTTGTAACTGGTCGGGGATAACTCCTCTTGCTTCACCAAAAGAAGTGCGGGCAAACTCAAGCCCTTCGAAAAATTTTCTCCAGCTTTCATCAACCGAGGAAGGGTCAGTGATAAACTGCTGATACAAATTTTCAATAGCTGCCGGATCGAGATTGCCTAAATAAGTGTTATCCATTTATGATAAAAAAAACAAAAATATCATTAAATGAGGAGACCATTAAAATTTTAAAAGAGTAAAAAAATAATTTACGGAAGCTTTATCCCAGGGTATGAATTGGGGTCTACTTCATGTAGAGAGGCTCCGTATTTATCATTGATAGCCCTGATAAATTCGTTTGCAATCAAGGCATATCCCTGCGGATTGGGTTGAAGCCCATCAAGAGAAAAAGCTTTCCCTGTAATGAATTCGGAATTAAAATTCACCCCGTTAACAATTATTCCCTGGCTTAGCCGTTTGAAAAAATCATAAAGGTTAATAAAAGCCAGGTCATTTTGCGATGCGGTTGTTTCAAGCTTGGAATTGTAATTAAAAATATTTTGCCGGATGTAACTTAATTCAGCAAGGTCCAAAACATGTTTATCTTCAAATGCCCAGGGCATATTTGAATTGTTAACAGAACCATAGCCATTACACAGGTCATTAGAAGGAATATTAAATAAAACCAATTCGCCCTCTTTCAATTGCCGTAAACCGCTTGGAAGGCTTGTTGCATCTTCAACAATATAAGGATTATTGCCTTCCTTGAAAACGATAGATGTGTTAATGGCTGAAAAAATTGAATTTAAATTTTGAGCCTCTGCTGCGCTTAAAACCAAACCATCGTAACGAATCTTATTGAAAAATGCGAAATCGGAAACATCCGGAATGTTTGTAATTGCTCCTTTAGCTCCTCCTGAAACAAGTTTACTGATTACATCATCTACATTGGCACTAAAATTTGCTAATGATGTAATGGTATCATCGGGCAGGTCTTCACCACCCCGCTTTGCGAATGAAAAGATATCTTCAATTCCTATCACTAATGTGAAGAATGTAGGATCTAAAGCAGTAGCTTCACTTAATAAAGATGACCCTCCGGGATTACTGGCAAAGCGGGCATAAAATCTATTGACAAAAAACTGGTCATTAAATTCGCCTGAAAGCATTCCGGGAACTCCAAGATTATTAAACGGGCCCTGGCTTGCAACAGAGGTGTTAAGTATTGATTGGTTTGCCGATGAAGCAGCATAAGGCATAAGGTATCCCATTGTTCCGTCACAAAGAATACCGTATGTTAGGACAAGCTTAGTATTGTAATAATCCAATCCAATTCCGTTATCATCATTTACCAATGGTTGTTTAAACGTACCGCCACCGGCTTCGGAAAAAACTTTTGCAAGCATAGAGGGAAATGAATTTTGTTGCCCTTCTGTATATAAAGCACCATCAGTATACCCGGAAGTAAATGAACTTCCCAAAGCAACATACCGGGTAAAATCGGCATCACCATGTGATGGAGCCGGTGAATCAATTTCGTTTTTGCACGAACTGAAAATTGTTCCAAGGACAAATAAAATAAAGATATAACGGAGTGTTCTCATTTTAGAAGTTGTAATTAAATCCTATTCCAACTAAGTACTTTACTGTCTTATAGCTTCCTTTAAAATTTGTGGCAATGTCCTGAGCCTTTCGTTCAAAATAATTTTCAACTGTTATTACCATGTCAGCACTCAGCTTATCGTTAAACTTATATCCCGCACCCAGTGAAAATGAAGTTTTATTGGCATCGGGAAATTCAGGAGTAACATGCTCAGTCGGGTACGGTGATTGCTCGTAAGCAAATCCTCCGCGCAAACTAAACTGGTCTGTAAAATCATATTGAACACCAAAGCGTCCTTCCAGGGTGTTATTTAATTGGGGTCCAGTATGCGATGAAAAAGATGAGTCAGAAAAAATAATATGAAGAGAATCCATTCGCGACCAGAAAGTATAATCAATCTGCAAAGTAGTGATTAGTGCATCAGTGAACTGGTAAGCCAAAGCACCTGAAACCGAAGCCGGAAATTTATATTCGCTCGTGAAAGAAGAAACCGAGGGATATTGATCGGATACGGAAGAGGGTATTCCGCTGAACGTGGCTGTTCCGTCTTTAATTTTATAATCCATCGGTGCACGGAAAGTTAACCCCGCTGAAGCCTCGTCATTGAATTTTGCAAACATGCTTGCAATAAAACCTCCGCATTTTCCACTACCTGTCCATTGAGTTGTTGCTTCACCGGTTGTGCCGGTTTCCGCAATTGCTTTGCGGGATTCATAATTTCCAAATCCATAAACATAACCAATACCTATACCGAAGAAATCATTGAATTTGTAACTAACGGCTGGTTCAATAACATTTAAGCTGAAGCTTGACTCACGGGTAATAAACCGCCCTTCCCAATTATCATCCCATTTGGTAGAATAATTATACAGGCTGTAATAACCCAATCCTGCTGCCAGATGTTCATTAATTTTAAA
>JBIOHJ010000053.1:0-21217 GCA_044448905.1 Bacteroidia bacterium
AGCTTAATGGCATCGTAAACGGTAGTTTGGGGCTGTACATGCCATGCATCGCTGCCTTTTTGCTGTAAAATGTTTCGGATGGTCATCATGGTGTTATGTTTTTATATTGTGGTTAACTATTATTAAAGAACAATAACAAAAAAATTCTCCACTAATTTACAAATTATATAACAAATTTCGCCACGGAAGGGCATGAGTTTAATGTAACGGTTAAGCTTGTTCATGTGTTGCAGGTAATTATTGAATAGTAAAACGAAGGCACATCTTCTTCTGGCGGTCTTTTTATATGATGAAGTTGTTGAATATTTTTATTTTTGATGAAAATGAGAAACTTCATATTCATAGAGTTCTGTATGAGGGAATGTTAGGTTCATAAACATAAAACAATCAAATGAAAAGTTTTTTTTACGCAGGGCTTATAGGTATAATATTAATTGAGTTTCTCAAAGTATATTTTATTATGCCCATGCCCGGCAGCCAGGAAATAAACAGCATTGATGTCGCTTATTTTTTATATTCCTACCGTTGGGCATACCGGGTAGTTTTCATACTGATGGCTGTTGCCGGAAGTGTAAGCGTGTTTAAAGTAAAATATAAAATAATACCCACCATCTTCCTGCTGTTTGCAGCAGTGGTTACCTGGCTTTTTAATTTTAAAATGACAGCTGATAAAATGTTCTTGCAACCGGAAAATGTGGTGTTAAAGGCAAAGCCCGAAAATAAAATACCCGTTAACCACATTATCATCGGAATTGAAAACAATGGAGAAGCCAAAGCATACCCGGTTGGGTTTTTAGCTTATCATCACCAGGTATTGGATACCATTGGCGGCAAGCCGGTAATGGTTACGTATTGCAGTGTTTGCCGTACTGGGCGTGTATTCGAACCTATCGTAAACGGACATTATGAAAAATTCAGGCTGGTGGGGATGGATCATTTTAACGCCATGTTTGAAGACGCTACAACAAAAAGCTGGTGGCGGCAATCTACCGGCATAGCCGTAACAGGGAAAATGAAAGGCAGCATATTGCCCGCGGTGCACAGCAGGCAGATGGCGCTCGATAAATGGTTTGAGCTGTACCCGCAATCGCTGGTCATGCAGCCTGATGAGGCCTCAATTGTCAATTACGATTCGCTGGCTCGATTTGAGCAGGGTAAAAGCAAAAGCAGCCTTACCCGTACCGACAGCCTTTCGTGGAAAGAAAAATCGTGGGTAGTTGGAGTTTGGTCAGGCAATAACTATAAATGTTATGATTGGAATTACTTAAAAAAAGTGCGGATAATAAACGATACCATCGGCACTCAGCCAATTGTACTTGTGCTTTCAACTGATGGAAAAAGCTTTGCTGCTTTCGAAAAACCGTCAATTGATGATTTTACAATCAGCCACGATACAATTTATACGTATATGGCAGCTTATGATTTCGCAGGAAATACCCTGTACTCGAATTTGAAACCGCTCAAGGCAATAACCGCTTACCAGGAATTCTGGCATAGCTGGCGTACGTTTCATACGGATACGCGCGTGTACACGGAAAAGTAATTTTATTTATGGATGTAGTACAAATCATTGGGCTTTGTTTCGGTTTGCTGCTTTTTGTATTAATCATTTGGAGCATCGTTAGTTTTATTTTTTCATCAATTGCTGAGGCTATTGGACACTGGGTTGAGAATTACAAAATAAAACGCTACGAGAGAGTTCCTCTTTTAGAGGAAAAATATGAGAGTTTGCTGCTCAGGAAATTTTCTTACTATGCAAAGCTTTCAGAAAAATCGCGGATTAAATTCCTGATGCGTTTACATCGCTTTATCCGGACAAAGCAAATCAGCGGGCGCGAAGGCTTAGAAGTTACTGATGACATGAAAACGTTGATTGGAGCATCGGCTATACAACTTACTTTCGGGCTGGATTATTATTGGCTTAATCATTATGATGAGATAGTCTTGTTTCCTGATATTTTTCACAACCCCCGGTTCGATCAATATCATAAAGGTGAAACGAGCGCGGGAGGAAGAGTTGTTTTATCCTGGAAGCATTTCCTGGAAGGCTACGACAATGCAACTGATAAATTAAACCTTGGGCTTCATGAGATGGCTCATGCACTTGATTTGAGCCGTATCGTAAATGATTCTGATAATTATTTTAAAGAGTATTATAATAAATGGTATTTGGTTTCGAAGGAAGAATTTGAAAATATGCAGGAGCGTCCTTCGTTCCTGAGAGAATATGGCAAGGTGAATTTCAGGGAGTTCTTTGCGGTTTGCGTTGAACATTTTTTTGAAGCTTCAGCTGAGTTTAAAAAAAGCTTACCGGATATTTATAAACACCTTACTATCCTCCTGCGGCAGGATCCACTTTTAACAATAGAGCAAAGCGAGCTGGCATTAAAAGAAAGTGGAAATATTATTCCTCACGCTGACTATGTGGGTACACCAGAATTTTCAAGTAAAATTACTCTATGGGATTCTCTGGCTTCAGTAGGTTTATTGATTCTAAGAACTATTGTGACATTTATTGCATTGTTTTTTGTATTAAGAGCCCATTTGTTTTCAGTGGCATTGGTTATTGTAATATTAGTTTACTTATTCAATGCATTGTTATTTACCAAATTCGAATTATTTAAGCAACATCTTATTATCAGCAGGCCGCTGTTTCTTAACAGGACGTACTCATTTTCGTTTGAAAATATTATAAGCATTGCATTCAGACATGAGAATTTTGAAAATGTACAGATTACATATTTAGACAGAGGAGAAATTAAGAAATTCAGTGCCCTTTGTTCCATTTCGGCAAAAGATAAAGAACACGTATTAAATTTTTTGAGTACAAAAAAAATAGTTGCAAAAGAAAGTGTTGATTAAAATGATCCTTTAAGTTAAATAAAAATATCACGCATGACCGTTTGCAATATCCCATACCGCCTCGACCTTGCCGGCTCATGGCACGATCAGCCGTTTGTTTCGAAACATGCTGATGGTGGGGTCATCACATTATCCATTTTGCCAACGCATGAATTTGATGATCGCAGCGGGCTTGCCTCCAGCACGCGCAAGTCAGCAATTGAATTATGGAAAACTTCCATCCCCGATGGCGACATGGAACAGCTTGGCAAAATTCTTTTCTGTTATGACAATCCACCCGGCACAAAAGATATTTCGGGAGCGCAGGATGCGCTCGGAATTGTTTTGCCCGGCTTGAATTATCTTTATTTCAAAGACGGCAATTACTGGCCCGTAGAGATAAAATCCATTCATGATGAAAGTATTCTTTCGTGGCTCGAACAGCATATTTGCATGGTGAGCCTGGGTCCGCGTGTAGCAGGATGTGATGTGCTGAGCGCTTCCAATATCAATCCCCGCACAGCAAAAACATTTGCTGATGCAACTTTGCATTGTTGGAATTCGATCTTAGCAAAAGATGTTGCAGCATTTGGCAAAGCAATGACTGCTGCATTCGAAGCGCAGGTAGTCATGCTGCCGAATTGTATAAACGATGAAATAAGAAATATTGTTAAGCCATTTCACAACCGCACTTATGGATGGAAATTAGCCGGAGCGGGTGGGGGAGGATATCTTGTTTTGGTTACCGATAAAGAAATTGAAGAAAGCGTGAAAATTAAAATAAGGAGAAAAAAATAAAAGCAGCGAAAAAAATTAATTGAGTTACTTTGCAGGGTATAAAAATCTTAAATGAAATTTCAGTTGCCAAACCTCTGTACAAAAATGTTAGTGTGTATTACCTTAACATCATGCGCTCAGGAGAATACAACTGAATCAAAACAAACTGTTATGTCAGATAAAAATAAAATTATAAACTCAGAAGGATTGGATACCGCAACATTCGGCAACGGCTGTTTCTGGTGCACCGAGGCAGTATTCCAGGAGTTGAACGGTGTGATAAAAGTTTCTTCGGGGTATTCCGGGGGCACTGTAAAGAATCCTTCCTATAAAGAAGTATGCAACGGCTCGACCGGTCATGCTGAATGTTTGCAGATTATTTATGATCCGAAAATTATTTCTTACGATGAACTGCTGCAGGTTTACTGGAAAACACACGATCCTACTACATTGAACCGCCAGGGAAATGATGTGGGCACACAATACCGTTCGGTTATTTTTTATCATAATGAAAAACAAAAAGAGCTGGCTGAGAAATATAAAAAGGAGCTTACCGAATCAGAAGCATACAGCGATCCGATTGTAACGGAGATTACAGCATTCACGACATTCTATCCTGCAGAAGATTACCATAAGGATTATTTTAATTTATATGGAGAGGAACCTTACTGCCGCATGGTAATTCAGCCTAAGGTGGAAAAATTCAGAAAGGTGTTTAAGGATAAGTTGAAGAAGTGACTAACTAAGTAAAAAAGAATTTATTTTTCAACCGGTAAATTCATTTCTTTCCAGCCGGTAATTCCTCTTTTTAAATTGTACACTTTTTTATAACCTGATTTTAAGAGCAGCTCGGCCGCTTCTGAACTTCGCCCTCCCACAGCGCAGTAAACATAAATTGTTTTTGCGGTATCCAGCTTTAATATCCTTTCATTGAAATCATCATCAAATAAATTCATGTTAACAGCACCTGCAATATGGCCAATGGTGAATTCTTTGGGTGTTCGCACATCAACTAAAATTCCCGGCTGGTTTTTTAACTTAGCCTCAAAGTCAGTTGCTGAAATATCAACCGGATTATTATTTTGAGCCGAACACGAAGCAAAAATGAAAAATGCAAATACAAGGCAAATGTTGATTCTCGGAAAAAGCATCACACTAAAGATGTTTTTCAGGGGTGCTGTCGCCCGTCAAATCATCCGAAATCAATTTAAGCGCATGGTCAAGGTCTTTGTGATAAACCCTGATGTCAATATTTTGCACAGGGCTGATTGATTTTTGCGGAAGCGATTTCCTGTTATTCATAAAACAAGCAATGCCCTGCGTTTCCAGTTTAGTTTTGATAATATTGGCTTCGGCAACATTATCCAATGACATTAAAGTGATTATTTCTTCGGTCATTGTTTTGAGTTTAGGTTTGGTAAAAGTAACTTTGTTTTCGATTGATAATACCAATCTGTTGAAAAAGTTTTAAACTATGGAGAATCAGATGCTTGAAGCATGGTTTATAAACAACCGCATTAATTTATTTCTGATTGACATGATCAGTCATGAAATCACTCTTTCATAAACTTAGCCGACAACATTTCTCCATTCCTGAAAACTATTTTCACAAAATACAATCCCGCATTCCAGTAGTTGGTTTCAACTGTTAAAAGTTGTTTTTCGTGAGGAGAAATATTTTTGATTGTAGAGCCAACTGCATTGTAAATTATTATTTGCTCAGCCTCATTTTCAAATTCAATGTGCAATTGATTTGAAACCGGATTGGGATATACTTTTGTCTGTTTTTGTTTAGATACCGGCTCATTTATACTTGTTGGTAATTGTGAATATAAAGTTACGCCACCTGCACGGTTTCCGATTAATAAATCCATCAATCCGTCCCCATCAATATCAGTTCCTGAAACAGTGGCGAACCATTTTTCATTTATGTTTCCGTATATCGAATCAATCAAAGTAAAGGTTCCGGATAGGTTTCCTGTAATGTTTCCATAGTGATAAATCCATCCTCTCTCAGAACCAACCAGCATTTCCATATTTCCATTATTGTAAAACATGAATGGATAGCTATAACCATAAATGTCAGTAAGCGTATCGGTAACATTTACTCCCCCTAAAAAAGTTGAGACAAGACTAAAAACAGGTACACTTGCTGTTCCGGTATTTTGATAATAATTTATTTTCCCATTTTTCTTTCCGCTTATCAAATCAATTTTTCCGTCCTGGTTCATATCAAAAAGAATAGGTGTTGAATAGGGTCCGACATTAATGCTTTGATAATTATTTGTTGTAAAAACAAAATTACATGGATTACCTGCACCTGCTGTATTTGTGTAATATGAAAATGTTCCAACGTCCATTCCAACCAGCATATCTGCATCGCCATCACCGTCCAAATCCCCAAAAGCAGGCGATAAATTAAAATTGTTTGATGTTGCAGTATTGAAAAAATTATCCGTTACAAATTCGAACGATGGATTAGTTGCTGTTCCGTTATTTCTGAAATAATAAATAAAAGATGAATCAGGATTCGGATAAAATGATTTCCTCCTATAGTTTCCGATTAAAATATCCTGTAAGCCATCGTTATCCACATCAAAAAAAGAAACATTGGCTCCGGTTCCAACCTCAAGCATTTCTTTGGTAAAAACATTTTTATTTACGAGATTAAATGAATCAGCCGGAAATCCTGTAATGTTTTTATAAAATAATGTATTGAAAATATTTTCGCTCGCGTTCGACATTCCGGGTGATACTATCAAATCTTTTTTATTGTCATTGTCTGCGTCAAAATAAAAAGGTGCAGGTAATAAATTTAAATATACAGGAATGTTATAAGAAGGAAAACTATCATCCTGTGCAGTCATCAAAGCTCCCCAAGGAGTTCCTCCATTTTCAAGAAATAATAAATAATTACAAGCGATATCTCCGTTCAGCAAATCCTTATCACCATCATAATCATAATCAAAAGCAAGCATTGCGTGTGCTGTGCATAAAACAGAATTACTAATGTCATTTTCATGATTTATATTTCCAATCCTGCATCCTGCATTAAGTGTTGCTGAATTGCATGGAAAACCACCAAACAAAAAATTTCCCCAGCAATTTTGATTCATGTAAAACAATAATGAATCACAAACTCCCAGAGAATCCATTGCAAAATTCTGATGGTATTCGACATAATCACCTGAAATAGTTCTGACCAATACATCCATGTCGCCATCATTATCAACATCAATCAATGCGGGTAAATCAACAGATGGAACAAAAAGATTCGCTTGAAAACCAAAGTAGCTAGAATAAACTAAGGGATATTCTAAGACAAATTGGAGGCTTGTGGAGGAAATATTTTTATAAACAGACATTCCACCCATGTAGCTGTAAGTAAAAATATCTTCTTTGCCATCGCAATTGTAATCAACAAGCAAAGCCCAATCATGCAAAGAAGGAAATTTAGAAATGAATTGCGGAGCGTAATGATAATCTACAGAATTAGGAGCTCCGTTGTTAATGTAAGTTGTACTCCGGTTACCTTGCCTGTCGAAAACAAATAAATCTTTTATCCCATCAAGGTTCAGATCAATAGCGGAAAATTGTGGTGAATCCATTCCCCCTGCCCATGGGTTTACAAGGGGAACACCACTGACGGTTACAGGAATTGAAAGAGCAGGGGAGAAATTTTGAGAGAAAGAATGAAACGGTTCAAAGAAGGAAATCAGTGCAATGAAAAACAATTTTATCTTTTTCATGCTTTTAATTTTTCCACAATATACGAATAACTAAAGCAACAGAGTTTTTATAAAATTTTTACTCTTTCATAAACTTTGCTGAAAGTATTTCCCCATTCTTAAAAATTATTTTTACAAAATACAATCCTGCATTCCAGTGATGGGTATCAACTGCTAAAAGTTGTTTTTCGTTAATAGAAATATTTTTGACGGCATTACCGGCTGCATTATAAATTATTATTTGTTCAGCGTCATTTTCAAATTCAATCCGTAGCTGATTCGAAACCGGATTGGGATAAACCTTTGTCCATTTTTGTTTTGAAGGCGATTGAACGTAGGTTGCTCCGCATCCGCCCCAGCTGTTAAACATCACCTGCAACGAATCAATCGGATCGAGGTTTCCGGGATAGGTGTTTACCGTTATATCGAGATAAAAATTCCCGGCTGTATCGGTTGGATTTGCAACGCGGATAAAAGCAGAGTAGGAGGAGATGCCGTAAGTCAGACAGCGTGTATCAGCACCCGGAACTTTTGCTCCCTGCAAAGCAGCCATCAGCTTGCAGGCAAGGCTTCCCTGCGTTGTAATGAACTTTGTTTCCATTGAATCAAGAATCATCTGACCCAATAAAATATTTCCCTGGATGGAATAGTTAGGTCCGGTAATATGATTCTTATAGTTATTACAATTCACACCGGTATATGCAGCGCTTTGTCCACCGTTAGCAAGCGCAACAATTCCATATTGCCTGATTAACGGGTTACTTTGAGCATCGTGCGCAATCATCGAATCAATAATTTGCTGCGGAGGCAAACCAAGGTTCATTAAAGTTTTTGCATAATTCTGGTTGGCGGTAAGCCAGTACGCCTGCGTATGCACAACACCAACCCCGGGATGAACATCGCTGATTATAATTGCACTGATCGTTGAACTTGTAATGCAGGTAGCACCCGCACTTCCTACCTGGCCGGTTGCCGAATCAAAAGCGCAAATCGAAAATGTATCCTGTGCAATGGCTTCAGTAAAAGCAAAAAGTAAAGTGCAGGAAATAAAATTGCGTTTAAAATTCATGGCTCGTTAAAATTGCCACTGATTCACAGATTAGATATGCATAAATTAAAATTAAATCTGTGAATCAGTGGCATCAGTTTATTCATTTCATAATTCTGATTGTAATATGTTTCTCATCCGAAGTCATTTTCAAAAAATACATTCCTGCTGGTAAATTGTTTTTAGTAAAGCTAAATGTTAAAGAATGTTTGCCAGAACTTTGAATGCCATCCAGCACAGTATAAACTTTTTCTCCAACCAAATTGAACAATTCAATTTTTGCAGGCGCATTATTTTCAGAAATGAAATAATCAATCTGCATCAAATCTTTTACCGGGTTGGGATGAACATTTAAATAATATTCATCGGGAATGGTGGAGGCAAAAATTCCTACGGTTGTAACAACTATGGTATCGGTGTGCACAAACGTTCCGCAAGGGCTGTTAACAGTAAACGTAACAATATAAGTTCCGTTTGCTGTATAAGTATGAATTAATGAAGAGTTAGTGGAATCGAGCGTACCATCACCAAAATCCCACATAAACGAAGTGGCATTGATGAGATTAACTGCACCGAAAGCAACCTGCGGCCCCTGCTGAATAACATTGAAGTTTGCCGAAGGTGCGGGAGTTTGCTGAGTAAGAGTAATAGGCACTGCAACCCAGTTATTATTGTCATTCGATTCAGTAAAATCATTATTCGGGTCGGTAATGGAAACAATATAATAATCACCATTGCAGATCCCGGTTAAATCAATCGGGTCGTTCAGGCTGATATCATAAATATCGAGCATGCCCGGAAAAATCCCCTGGTCGCGCCCACAGCCCGATACCACACCAAACCCGTTATTCAATACCATATTCATTGATAAAACAGTTCCGGAAGTATCCACGCAATAGCCGAAGCTGGAACTGCAATCGCTGAGATTTATCAGGCAGAAGCTTTGCTTGGTTCCTGTTCCGAGTATAGGCCATGTGGTAGCATCAGGATTTGGAGTAGATGTACGTATAGTATAGTTTGCCCAGTTATCCACATGCATGTGTCCATGCGTGGGATGAAAGCTCATATACCCGGCAACCACATCGTAGTGAGTAAGCGTATCGTTATTGTTGGTGCGGACATAAATGCGCTGGATAACAGATTCCTTTGGAGGAAACCCGTTAGGACAAATTGTTGTTGTACATGGAACCGGCATTGTATCACAAAAACAATTTCCTGTTCCGTGAACTTCAAGCGGACCAATTCCGATGTTAGGTGTGGCATTACTTATATCCAGTGACCCGGTCAGTTCAATATGCTGTTGTTGTATTATCAAAGCCGATGCAGTCATATCCGGAAGTAAATCGCAGGAAGGAGCACCACCCGGGCAGGCGCAAAACGTACATAGCACAGGAGCTGAACCCGGATCGGGTGGGGGATTAGCTGAAAACGTCAGGCTCACGGAATGAACTGAGCCGGTATCAGCCGCATACGTATCATCAACATGCAGTTCCCATGTGCCGTTAGGGTCCTGGCTGTTATTAAACGCGTTGAGCGTATTCATCGGGATGAAAGTACCCGTAAAAGGCGCTCCGCCATTTATAATAAAACCATTTGCGCCATTATTGGCAAGACATGTGCTTGTAAAGTTATCGCCATCACCGCCAACGCCTCCTATCAATACTTTGGTGGTGCCATCGGGCGATACGAGCGAAATTTCCAAATCGCTGTCCCATGTATGGGTAATATCAAAACATGCTTCCGATAAGCCGAATGATGAATTGATTGCCGAAGGCAAGCCGCTCACCGTTATAGGAACTACGGCAATTGGTCCACCGTTATCGGGAATCTGAATATTTACATTTACCGAAAAAGTTTGTGCAGAGGCAAAAGCAGGGAATAAAAACAGCAATGCAGGTAGAAGTTTTTTCATTTAATTTATATTTTGGTTTTTACAAGTGAATGCAAATGTATCAAAAATAAGAGGAGAGCAATCACCTGCGTGGCCAAATTATAAACAGCTCATTCGGAGTGTATAAGAAGAAAATAGTTTTGGTATAGATTGCATGCAAATAACTTCATTTGGTACATTTAACATTCATTTAAATTATTTCTGATTATTTTTTTCTATTATTGCTGAACCTACGAACAAACAGACTATCTTTCAAAACTTTTTAACACCGCACATGACATTAATGACAACCAAGAAAGAAAAATACCAGGTAGAATTTCAAATGCATTCTTCCCCCAAAATTTTATATAACTACCTGAGTAATCCATCCGGTCTGGCAGAGTGGTTTGCCGATGATGTAAGAGTAAAAGACGGCATATACACTTTTGTGTGGGCAGGAACCGAGCAGCGCGCAAAAATGGTGCACAAGCGTGACGGGCAAATGGTAAAGTATAAGTGGATTGATGATCCCGAAGATGGTTTTTTTGAATTTGAAATTTTAACCGATGAGCTTACTTCGGATGTGGCGCTTTTAATTACAGATTTTGCTTTCCCCGAGGATAAAGAAGAAAGTTCTCGGTTGTGGGATACACAAATTCACAGCCTCCGCCAGATTATCGGGAGTTAACTTAATTACCCCAATTACCTATTTACCCAGCAACCGAACGTACTCCTCAAACGTTTCCGCTCCGAAATTTTTCAAATCCTTCCATTTCCTCAAATCAAGCTTCCGGCTTATTTTAAAAAAGTGTTTAGTCATGATTTGCTGCTCCCTTTTTTTTGAATTGAACGTTGCCATGGGCTGATAGTTATCAGTTGCAAGGTGATGAACCCATGGCTGGTTGTTTATACAAACGAGATAGCCTTTTTTGCTGAATTTATGCCAGTTCTTTAAAATACTTTTCTGGCAATCCTGGAAATAATTTCCTGAAAGGTGAAAAGTAAAGCTGAAATAATTTCCCCACCAGAACATAGTGCGAAACGCGAAAATATTTTTATTGCTGAAAACACGCGGGTTGTCCAGCACCATCCACGGTAAACCCTGGTAATTTTCTCCTTTGCTTATTTTGCCTGCAATCTTCAGCGCATCAGGAGGAAGTGAAGCCTCGAATTTTAATTTCAGCATTTCTATATCATCGTTCAATTCGCTTAACAATGAACTTACTTTTTTAGTGATGCTGTTTTTCTGAATAAAAAAATCAGAATCGCTCATCAGTTTGATTTCCGCTTTACTTAAAGTTAGTTTGCTGCCTTGCATGCGTGGATTTTCAGGTTATTTTTGCCGAACAATATTAAACAAATAATCTTAGCCACTAATTTCACCAATTAACACGAATAAAAATTTGTGTAAATCCGTGTAATTAGTGGCGGTAAAAAAAATCCAATTGAAAAAGCTGACTCTTTTGGTTCTGAAATCCTTTGCGGGACCGTTTGTAATGACATTTTTTATTTCACTTTTCGTCCTCCTCATGCAGTTTTTATGGAAGTACATTGACGACCTCGTTGGAAAAGGATTGGGGTGGACAGTTATTAGTGAGTTGATTTTCTATACGTCCTTTACGCTTGTCCCGCTTGCGCTGCCGCTGGCAATTCTTGTTTCGAGCATTATGACGTACGGAAACCTTGCCGAACATTTCGAAATAGTAGCCGCCAAATCAGCCGGTGTTTCACTTATGCGGCTTATGCAACCGTTATTTATCGTTGCGCTCTTGATAAGCGTGCTTGCCTTTTATTTTTCGAATTATGCGCTGCCGGTTGCTAATTTGAAAATGGGCTCGCTGCTGTATGATGTGCGGCAGCAAAAGCCGGCACTTTATATACGCGAGGGAGTTTTTTATAATGGCATTGATGGTTACTCCATCCGCGTTGGCAAAAAAGATGATGACGGACAGACTATTCACAACATCCTGATTTATGACCATACAAGCGGGATCAGCAATAATAAAGTGATTGTGGCTGAATCGGGAAAAATGGAAACTACTGCTGATGAACGGTACCTTTTAATTACTCTTTTTAACGGGAGCAGTTTTGAGGAGCAGAATAATACACGAAGAAATATTGATACGCACCCGCTAACCCGGATAAGCTTTAAAAAAGACATCATTCGTTTTGACCTTTCCACATTTCAGCTCAACCGCACCAACGAAGATTTATTTAAAGACAACTGGCAAATGCTGAATTTTAAACAGCTCACATTTGCAATAGACAGCCTCGAAAACCAGTTCAATAAAAAGAAACGGGAATCTTCAAATGCATTACTAACTAATTTTTCAGTGATAAAAGATTCTTCTGAAATAAAAAAAATAAAGCTCGTCCCGATAGATATCGGGATTATTCCTTTATCGGTTGATTCAGTTTTCGGTGTTCAGCCAAAAACAACAATAATAGAAAATGCGTTAAACAGCGCCCGTTATTTAAAAGGGTTTATAAATAATAATGTTGAAGAATACGAAGCAAGAAACCGGGCAATTACCCGTTTTAAAATTGAATGGAACCGTAAATTCACTTTATCCATTGCCTGTTTTATTTTATTCCTGATTGGCGCTCCACTGGGAGCCATCATTCGCAAAGGAGGTCTTGGATTGCCAATTGTAATTTCCATTTTGTTTTTTCTTTTCTTTCATGTCACGTCCATTACAGGAGAAAAATTTGCCAAGGAAGGTGTGATTTATCCTTATGAAGGAATGTGGATTGCCCCTTTGATTTTATTACCTGTCGGTGTGTTTCTGACCTATAAGGCAACCCGCGATTCCGCGCTGTTTGATATGGATGCTTATTTGAATGTTTTCAGAAAAATAATAAAGAAAAAAGCAGCTTGAAAATTTTACAGCTTTGTATCCGCGTGCCTTTTCCTCCCAGCGATGGGGCAACTATTGCCATGTACAATATTTCAAAATCGTTTTATGAAAATGGCGCGCAGGTAAAAATACTTTCCTTCAATACCAATAAAAATTATGTAATGGAAGAAAAGATATCAAAAGAGTTCAGGGAGAAGACAGGTATCGAAACTGTGGATATTGATTTATCAGTAAAACCACTCCTGGCATTCTTAAATCTTTTCAGTAATGATTCATACAATGTTTCGCGATTTGTTTCAACAGCGTTTGAAGAAAAATTGAAAAAAATCCTGGCAGCAGAAAATTTTGATATTGTTCAGCTCGAAGGATTGTATGTTTCTCCGTACCTGGATATCATCTGCGGTCATTCAAAAGCAAAAGTGGTGCTGCGCTCGCATAACGTTGAATACATCATATGGGAACGATTGGCTGAATCGTCAAAAAATCTGTTAAAGAAAAAGTACCTGGCTTTTCTTGCGAAACGATTAAAAAAATATGAACTGAATTTATTGAACCGCTATGATGCAATCGTTCCGATCAGCCCTGCAGACGAGCAGGCTTTTGAAAAGCTGGGCTGCAGAATTCCAGTCAAAACAATCTCGTTGGGTGTGGATGTATCGGAATATCCGAATAGCGAAAATCTTCCTGCTGATTTTTCCATCTTTCATCTCGGCTCCATGGACTGGATGCCGAACCTTGATGCCGTTGACTGGTTTATGAATGCTGTTTATCCTAAGCTGGTTTCAATTATTCCTGGTGTGAAAATTTACCTGGCGGGAAAAAATATGCCGGAGCGGATAAAACAAAGAGCAAATAAAAATTTAATTGTGCTCGACAGGATTGATGACGCAAAAACTTTTATGAAAGATAAAACCGTTATGGTTGTTCCGTTGCTTTCAGGAGGAGGGATGCGCATTAAAATTATAGAAGGCATGGCAGTCGGGAAAGCTATAGTAAGCACCACGATAGGTGCCGAAGGAATTAATTACACTCATCAAAAAGATATTTTAATTGCCGACAGCCCCGATGAATTTTGTTCGGCTGTTTTAAAGCTGAAAACTGATAACGATTTCTGCAAAGCTATCGGTATGAATGCCCGTAAATTGGCAGCGCAGCAATATGATAATAAAACGATAGGGAAGGAGCTTTTGAAATTTTACGAGGTGTTGATTCACTAAACCCTGTTTGATTTTAGGACAAGGGTTAACGATTTATGATTTTTTTTACTTTTTAAATCTTAAATCGTTAATCATTATTCGTTATTCTCTTTAAATTAAAAGAATGGAAGATTAAGTATAACTCAGATGGAGGTGCAGCCTTACGGGGCTGCCCTCATCTGACAATCAACCTAAAAGCTAACCAAAACCATTTTTAATATTTTCGATTTGCAGGTGCCGGGTTGCCTTACGGGGCAACCCTAACCTGACAATCAACCTAAAAACTAACCAAAACCATTTCTTGAAATATGAATTTTAGATTTTTAATATTTTCAGAAGATAAAGAACTGCTTGTTTCAACTTCACTAAAACAATTACAATTATAACGCCCTTCCGGGTGAAAAGATGTCGCTATTGCCTGATTTCATTGCATTGTAAGGTTTTTAAGAAAAACTAGTTCGACCTGATAGGCAATACCAAAGCGCTAAAAATCACCAATAAGATTTTCGTGGAATTTTGTGTTTTGGTGCCTTCGTGGCATTTTTTAACTTAAGGGCATTGTCGGGCAGGTCATACAGTTTCACTAAATTTGCGCTATGAAAACGGAGAGTCAAAACGAGATTAAGCTAAGCACCATCGAAGAAGCCATTGCCGATATTAAGAACGGCAAGGTGGTGATTGTGGTAGATGATGCCGGCCGCGAAAACGAAGGCGATTTTATAACGGCTGCGCATAATGCCACGCCCGCGTTAATAAATTTTATGGCAACGCATGGGCGCGGGTTAATTTGCGCACCGCTTTCGGAACAGCGTTGCGAAGAGCTGAACCTCGAAATGATGGTGATGAAAAATACTTCGCACCACGAAACACCTTTTACCGTTTCGGTTGATTTGCTCGGGCATGGTTGCACTACGGGTATATCTGCCAGCGACCGTTCGAAAACCGTTAAGGCTTTGACCAACCCGAAAACCAAGCCTGAAGAGTTGGGGCGGCCGGGACATATTTTTCCGCTGCGCGCCATTAAAGGAGGTGTGCTGCGAAGAGCAGGGCATACCGAAGCGGCAGTTGACCTGGCAGTGCTTGCCGGTTTTGAGCCTGCGGGAGTGCTGGTTGAAATTATGAACCAGGATGGCACGATGGCGCGCCTCCCGGATTTGCAAAAAATTGCCCTCCATTTTGATTTGAAAATAATTTCGATTGAAGATTTGATTTCGTACCGCATCAAAAACGAAAGCCTTATTGAAAAAGAAGTAGAAGTAAAATTGCCTACCCATTGGGGCGAGTTTAACCTCGCTGCTTACAAGCAGCTAACTACCGGGCAGGAACACCTTGCTTTATATAAAGGCACGTGGCAAAAAAACGAACCCATCCTTGTACGGGTACACTCATCGTGCCTCACGGGCGATATTTTCGGTTCGTGCCGCTGCGATTGCGGACCGCAGCTTCACCGCGCAATGGAAATGATTGACGAAGCCGGCAAAGGCGTAATTGTTTACATGAACCAGGAGGGCAGGGGCATTGGCCTGCTCAATAAGCTGAAAGCTTACCGCCTGCAGGAACAGGGTATGGACACAGTGGAAGCAAACCTCGAACTGGGCTTTAAAATGGATGAACGCGATTACGGTGTTGGCGCGCAAATTCTCCGCGATTTAGGCGTTACCAAAATGCGCCTCATGACTAACAACCCCACTAAGCGTGCCGGGCTTATTGGCTATGGTTTGGAAATTGTTGAAAATGTGGCTCTCGAAATTCAATCGAACATTCACAACAAGCTTTATCTCGAAACCAAGCGCGATAAAATGGGGCACACGCTGAGGGAAGTTTAGGGGTTTATCCAAACGGTGTATTTTCTTTACTCTTACGCTTGTTTTTTCTCCGTTTCAGTATGGGTGGTGAATAATAATTCTTTAGAAAGTCATCTTCGCGCTGACATTAAACAGCATCACTGTTTATCGCAGCTTCACTCCTGTTGGTTTTCGTTTTAGCAACCTGTTTCTTTGGTTTTTACACATGTTTGTTGCGCGTTTACACACTGAAGAGCGCCTCTTCCACATTGATGAGCATCTCTTCTACATTGAAGAGCGCCTTTTCCACATTGATGAGCATCTCTTCTACATTGAAGAGCGTCTCTTCCACATTGAAGAGCGCCTTTTCGACACTGAAGAGCGGCTCTTCCACATTGATGAGTGCCTCTTCCACATTGAAGAGCGGCTCTTCCACAGTGAAAAGCTCCTCTTCTACATTGAAGAGTGCCTCTTCCACATTGAAGAGCATAACAAACACTGGTAAATAGCGGGTTTTTGAGTGTTTATTTATTACAAACAACAGGTTGACAATGTTTTCTGAAACATTGAGGAGACAGTACAAATGATACTGACAGGCAAACCAGGTGTTTATGGCTATTTACCTTATGAAAAGGAAAAGCTTCTTTGCAGGCAGAAACAATGCGTTGAAAAGAAAAAACGAGCGTATTAAAATTGAAGTTGAAATTTGGAAGAGAGCTACGAGGTTAAAATGGCAGGAATAAAAGGTTCATTTATTCACTTATCTTTGGTGGGATAATAGCACCTTTTAAAATGGGAGGTGCAATTATTATCTGTTATCGGATATGCTTGGGCGGTAGTGCTAATTTTTACTTTTGGAAAATAAATTATCAAATCAAAATAAAAAGTATGAAAAAACAATTATTGATTTTAATTCTGTATCTTCCATGTGCTGTTTTTTATTCATCAGCTCAAATCACCTTTCAAAAAACATTTGGAGGAATAGATGAGGATAAGGGTCATTCCGTTCAGCAAACTATGGATGGAGGATATATTATTTCAGGATCCACCGAGAGTTTCGCTATAAGTGCAAGTGATGCATATTTGATAAAGACCAATGCTTATGGAGATACTATGTGGACAAGAACTTTTTCAAGAATCGGCTATGAAATTGGATACTCTGTCCAGCAAACAGCCGATACAGGATACATTATTTGCGGGTCAAGCGGGGGGTCTATTTATTTAATCAAGACAGGAGCCAATGGAAATTGGCTTTGGTCAAAGGCGCTTGGTATAGGGGCAGGAGCTTCTGTTGAGCAAACTTCTGATGGAGGATATATTATTACAGGGACAATAGATAATGGTATTAACGATAATGATTTTTATTTGATTAAAGCCGACATGAATGGTGATGTAGTTTGGTCAAAAAAATTTGGAGGAAATAACAGTGATAATGGATTTTCTGGTCAACAAACTACCGATGGCGGATATATTCTTGCCGGAAATACTTCAAGCTTTAGTGATGTATGCATAATCAAAACAGATTCACTCGGAGATACTTTGTGGACAAGAACATACGGAGGAGCAAATCTTGATTGGGGTTATGCTGTTCAACAGACTACGGATGGAGGATATATTATCACAGGATTAACCGGGAGTTTTGGAGCAGGTGACAAAGATGTGTATTTAATTAAGACTGATACCATTGGAAATTTGCTCTGGTCAAAAACATTTGGTGGAACTTATTTTGACGTGGGGTATGATGTCCGGCAAACGACTGATGGAGGTTATATTATATTGGGTTCAACTACAAGCTGGGGTGGAGATGACCTTTATTTAATAAAAACCGATGCTAATGGAGATACGCTTTGGACAAAAGCATTTGGCGGAACCGCCTTTACTTTTTATGGTGAATCTATTCAGCAAACAACAGATGGAGGATATATAATTACAGGATATGGCCATAATACTGGTGCGCTTTATGATGATGTTTTATTAATAAAGACAGATGCAAATGGAAACAGCGGGTGTAATGAAGTAATCACAGCAACAATTACCAGTGCACCATTAACCCAGATAACAAATAATATTATTAATGTTTATTCGGGTGTTGGCGGAAGCAGTACCTCCACAACTGTTTACAGCGGAGCTATAACTACTACGCTTTGTAGTGCAGTTGGAGTAAATGAAATATCAACTGCTCATGCATTTTTTGTTTCTCCAAATCCAACGCAAGGCAATTTTGTTATTGCATTTGAAGGAACAATTACAAAAGGCAATATAGCAATAATTAACATTCTTGGCGAGAGTATTTTTACAGGAAATATTTCCAATGAATCAAAAAGAGAAATCAATCTAAAAAATATTTCAAGCGGAATTTATTTTATCAAAGTGTTTGATGGAGAGAAGAGCTACTGCAAGAAATTAATTGTTGAGTAAATTTGAAGGACATAATTTCAAATGAGAAGTAGCACATCCGATAACACAAAGATTAAAAGAAATAAAAAAAAGAAGGGCTTTGAGAGGTAAACATCTCGCCTAAAGCGAGACTAATAAACAGTGTTGCGTTAACGAACAGTGGTGCTTCTAAACCCTTCTTTTTTTTACTTCTTTAATCCCTTCTTCGTTATGCGTCATTCGTGGCGACATCGCGACTTCAAGCATTGTGCAAGTAATTAACAGTAACGACTAAGAATAAAATGAGAAAACGACTTTTTACTTTTTACGCAGTGTTATTTGGTTCAATCAACTTTTTATCAGCACAAATCACTTTCCAAAAAACCATTGGCGGAACTGCTGGTGATTATGGCATGTATGCTCATCAAACTACAGATGGAGGATATATAATTACGGGATTTACGGAAAGCTTCGGTGCAGGTGAGGAAGATGTTTTTTTAATCAAAACCGATATGAATGGCAATACCATGTGGAGCAAAACATTTGGTGATACAACCCAGGAATTGGGATACTCCGTACAGCAAACTTCCGATGGAGGATATATTATTGTCGGGATAACTCAGCCGATACTGTCAGCCATTAATGCCGAAGTTTATTTAATAAAAACAGATGTCAATGGAGATACACTCTGGACAAGAAAATTTGGTGCATTAAATGCTGATGTGGGAGAATCTGTTCAGCAAACAACAGATGGTGGATACATTATTGCAGGCATTACAGGTTATGGAGCAGGCAGTTCCGATGTATATTTAATAAAGCTTGATGCTTCCGGAAATTCAACTTGGGCAAAAACGTATGGAGGTAATGATGCTGATTTTGGTTATTTTGTTCGGCAAACATCAGATGGAGGATATATTATCACAGGTACTACCGAAAGTTTTGGAGCAGGTGATATAGATGTTTATTTAATAAAAACCGACTCCATTGGAAATGCTGTCTGGTCTAAAGCCTTTGGCGGTTCAAATGATGACCTTGGCCGTTCCGTTTACCAAACTACAGATGGTGGATATATAATTGCAGGCACTACTCACAGTTTTGGAACAGGTGTTGCAGACGCTTATGTAATCAAGACCGATTCCAGTGGAGATACCTTATGGACAAAAACTTATGGAGGAACATATTGGGATCAGGGAGCATCGGCTTGCCAGACTTCGGATGGCGGGTACCTTATTACCGGGCAACTGTTTAATTGTGCTTATTTAATCAAAACCAATTCAACTGGTGACACATTGTGGACAAAAGCTTTTATTGGCGGAAACAGCGCATTTGGAAAATCAGTGTGGCAAACTGCTGATGGAGGATATTTTATTACTGGCTTACATTATCATCCCGGTACAAGTTATATTTTATGCCTCAAAACGGATAGCTCAGGAATTGGCGGATGCACTCAGGCAAATCAGGCAACCATTGTTACTTATCCTGCTACGCAGGTAACAAGTCCCCTGACAACTGTATTCTCGGCTCCTGTTTTGAATACTGCCTGTACTGTCTTTGTTGGCAGTGGTGGCACCGACAGCACTTTATGCAGCACAGTTGGTATAAATGAATTGACAAAAGCGGATTTATTTCTTATTTCTCCAAATCCTTCTTTAGGTAATTTCAATCTATTATTTGATAACAGAATTTTAAACGGTAAAGTTGAAATATTAAACATTCTTGGAGCAAAAGTATTTGCAGAAAATATTTTCAACGAATCAAAAAAAGAAATTACACTAAAAAATATTTCAAGCGGAATCTATTTTGTGAAAGTGTTTGACGAAGAAAAGTATTACTGCAAGAAAATTATTATTGAGCGAGATTGAAACAAACAAATCGTGCGCGTAGTCGAACGAACGCATAACACTAAGATTAAAAGAAATAAAAAAAAGAAGGGCTTTGTCCCGAGACTTCGGGAGGTAAACATCTCGCCTAAGGCGAGACTAATAAACAGTGTTGCGTTAACGAACAGTGGTGCTTCTAAACCCTTCTTTTTTTTACTTCTCTTTACACGGGCTGGCTCATCAAGCCACAGGCTTGCTGCCCTCCCTTCTTCGTTGGCGGTCATTGTAGCGTACGATCAAACAAACACGGAAAAAACCATTAAGACACAAAAAAACGACAATGGAAAAAAACAAAGACGACAACAAAACAAGCGGACAAAGTTCGACACCTTTTGCCCAAACTTATTTTCACGGGACAAAAGCCGACCTCAAAGTTGGCGACTTAATTGAAGTTGGAAACAACTCGAACTATGGACAAAGAAAAAATGCGAAATACATTTTCCTATCAGCGACATTAGATGCTGCAATTTGGGGTGCAGAACTTGCCTTTGGTGAAGGACAAGAAAGAATTTATTTAGTAGAACCAACAGGACAAATTGAAGACGACCCTGACTTGACGGACAGAAAGTTTCCCGGTAATCCAACAAAGTCTTATCGTTCGACACAGCCGTTTAGAGTTGTAGGAGAAGTTACTATTTGGCAAGGACACGCACCCGAACAAGTTAAGGCAATGAAAGACGGATTAGCAAAACTTAAAGAACAAGGTATTAATTCACTAAACAACTAACTATGAAAAAAGTAATTGCAGCAATCAATATGACGCTTGACGGGTTTTGTGACCATACAGCAGGAATTCCAGACGAAGAAATACATCATCATTATGCTAACCTGCTAAATAACGCAGGCGTGGTTCTATATG
>JBIOHJ010000054.1:0-20830 GCA_044448905.1 Bacteroidia bacterium
GAATTATTTTTCTTTTTTTCTCCCTCCCCCTCGGGGAGGGTTGGGGTGGGGCTTATGCCCAAACCGCCCCGGCAATTGAGTGGCAGAATACGATTGGGGGGAATAATGAGGATTGGTTTTATTCCATTCAGCAAACTGCTGATGGTGGATATATTTTGGGAGGTTACTCCGCTTCAAACATTTCAGGCGATAAAACAGAAAATAGCAATGGGGTACTTGATTATTGGATTGTGAAAATTGATTCACTTGGAAACATTCAGTGGCAAAATACTATCGGGGGAAGCAGTAATGATCGTCTTTATTCCATTCAGCAAACAGCGGATGGCGGATATATTCTAGGTGGTTATTCTAACTCCAATATTTCAGGCGATAAAACAGAAAATAGTAATGGAGGTGCAGATTACTGGATTGTAAAAACGGATGCAACGGGAAACATTCAATGGCAAAATACCATTGGAGGAAGCGGCACGGATGATTTTCGTTCCATACAACAAACTTCCGATGGCGGATATATTCTGGGTGGTTATTCTAACTCCAATATTTCAGGCGATAAAACCGAAAACAGCATTGGGTTTTATGATTACTGGATTGTAAAAACTGATGCATTAGGAAATATCCAATGGCAGAATACCATCGGAGGAAATAATGGTGACCTGCTTAATTCCATCCAACAGACCAGTGATGGAGGATATATTCTTGGCGGATTTTCCAGTTCAAACATTTCAGGCGATAAAGCAGAAAACTGCATCGGACAAGAAGATTACTGGCTGATAAAAACCGATTCGTTTGGCAGCATTCAGTGGCAGAATACCATTGGTGGGACCAATAAAGATTTTCTTCGTTCCATTCACCAAACTACTGATGGAGGATATATTCTCGGAGGATCATCATATTCTAACATTTCAGGTGATAAAATAGAGAACAGTAATGGAGACTATGATTATTGGATAGTAAAAACCGATGTATTGGGAAACATCCAGTGGCAGAATACTATTGGCGGAAGCAATGTTGATGAGCTTCATTCCTTGCAGCAAACTTCTGATGGAGGGTTTGTTTTAGGAGGATATTCCTCATCAAACATTTCAGGAGATAAAGCTGAGAACACCAGTGGAGTTAATGATTACTGGATTGTAAAAACTGATGCATTAGGAAATATCCAATGGCAGAATACCATCGGGGGAAACGCTCTTGATAATCTCTTTTCCTTACAGCAAACTGCAGATGGCGGGTATATACTTGGAGGACATTCCGACTCAAACATTTCAGGTGACAAATCAGAAAACTGTTTTGGATATTTTGATTATTGGATCATCAAACTCTTCCCTGATACCATTACCGGTATTTTAAATTTTGAAATTCCAAATTCCAATTTTCAAATAAAACCCAATCCTCTCGCCACCCAATCCACCCTCACCTTCAGCAACCCGCGAAAAGAAAAATTTGTTTTTACACTTTATGATATTACCGGCCGCATAATGGAATCCGTTAGTACCGTAAATGATAAAATTATTTTAGAAAAAGGAAACAAACAGCCGGGAGTTTATTTTTTCAGCCTGCAAAATACCGGCACAGGAGAACTGTTTAACGGGAAAATTATTGTTCAATAGGTTGGAAAAAGCACGAAGCACTAATGACTAAACACTAAACACTAAACACTAAACTTTAAATTTTAAACTTTAGTCATTAGATATTATTTAGTGTTTAGAATTTAGTACTTTTTTTGTGGCAGATTACCCATCTCTGCGAACTCTGCGCCTCCGCGAGATTTTTTTTAAATCCGTTTTTATCTGTCGCATCCGTGTCATCCGTGTTCCATCTTCTCAAAATATATTTTTATAAATATAAAATAAAATGCTCCTAAATACGTTCATGCAAGATTACACATCAAAACTTCACATATCACCGTAAAATAAAGTTGATATTAGCATCCTTAAACGACACTCGAAAAGAAAATGTATATAAAAACCAAAACGATTCTTTCTTTTTTCATCATGTGTGTATGTATCACGCTATTCAATCCCGCTTCAGCGCAACGGAGGCAAAGGCCAGCGGTGGGATATGGCGGAGGCATTATTTACAATTTCGCAACCGAAGGTTTTGGTTTGGATTTGCGTGTAAAAATTCCCGTTGCCGGAAACTTATCAGCCGTTCCCGAATTTTCTTACTTCCCATCGTTTAACAATTATCATGAATATTATGCCGGTGCTGCACTGCATTATGAATTGCTCACATTATTCAACAGCTATAATTTATATGTGGCCGGAGGCGGATATTATAACAGCTGGCTCAATGCCGATGAATTTGTACCGGGTGAGAAAAAACAAAATAATTTTGTACCTGAAGCAGGCGGTGGGCTTGTCCGCAATTATGGCTGCCTGCGCCCGTTTATTGAAGACCGTTATGATTTTAAATGGAAAGAAAATAGTTTAAGAATAGGAATTTACTGGTACCCACGCTCGTGCGGACAAAATGAAAAATGCCCGCCAGCAATTGAATAGAGAGTTGGCAGGTGGCAATTGGCAGTAAACAATAAAATAACTCAACAATTTAACAATATCCCTAAAATGAAAACTAAAAGATATCTTCAGCTAACGTCATGCAGCTGTATAATTATCGTTGCCATGTTCAGCGCATGTAAAAAAGACAGGGTATTATCGGACGACTACCAAAGCATGGATTCGTTTTACAACCAGTACAAGGAAGCCGAGCAGGAATATATTATTGACTCAACCGGCACCTGCCCGCTTATTTGCAAAAAAGAAACAAAAATTTGTGTGACTGCCGATATGTTTCAGTTTACGGGTGGCGGTGGAATTACTTACCCGTTTACACTGAAAGTTGTTGAGTTGTATTCCATAAAAGATATGCTCCTGTGGCGCGCGCCCGCTGTTGCCGCAGGAAATATTTTAGAAACAAGTGCCGGGATTCGTGCCCGCACATTTAAAAACAGTTCCGAACTGGGGTTAATCTCAGGCAAAACCTATAACATGGAGATGGATACCATGAGTACATTGCTAACCAACATGCAGATGTATTTTGGCTCGGATGTAAATGGCATCATTGACTGGACAAGCAGCGGTTCATCGGCACCGCCTAATGCATATTTTTATACTTTGAATCCTGCGAGTATGGGGTGGGTTAGCAGCGCGCGCGCGCATACATCAACAGCGCAAGGCACAACCATTACTATTACAGCAACCGGAACAAACACACAGAATATTGAAGTGTATTTAGTTTTTACAGGCTTTAAAGGGCTGATGAAAGTAAACAACCTGGTTTCGGGTTCAGTTCCTATTGGCGAGCAGGTAACGCTTTTTGCAATGGCAAAAAATCAAAACAATGATTATGTGCTGGACCAGCAAGCTTTTACCGTTGCCGCCAATCAGCAAATAACTCTCAATATGCAGGTGGTTAGTGAAGCAAGTCTTTTGAGCGCTTTGGCGGGGCTATAGCTTACCTGACTTTTATTCCATAATATAAATGTCCTGAAAGCTTGCCGTCAAAGTCAGCCACACCGGGCATGAATCCCCATTTTTCAAATCCGCATTTTTCCAAAAGCTTTATGCTGCCTGTATTATGCTCGAGAAGAATTGCAAACAGGTTTTTAAAATTATATGACGGAGCTTTATCCATTGCAAAGCTCAGCAGCGAGGTTCCGATTTTTTTTCTTTGATGGTCTTTATGAACATAATAGCTTACCTCTGCTGTGTACCGTAAAGCCATTCGCCCGGGACGGTAAGGACTAAAAGACAACCAGCCAGTAACTGCATCATTCATAACAGCTACAAAAACCGGGTACTTCTCCCGCTCATGCTGTTTAAACCATTGCAGGGTGCTTTCAAAATCAACAGGAGAAATATCAGCAGTTAATTTTTCATGAACAGCATGGTTATAAATTTCATTAATTGCCTTTACATCATTCTTCACAGCTTTTCTGATTTCCATAATATCAAAATAAGTTTACCAGGTTTTCAAAACCACCACCAGAAATTATTACAGGAATGTGCAGGGTGATTAAAATTTTAAATAATTTTATTGCGCAATTATAAAATACTTCCCTGTGATGAAATCAAAAATAAAAATAAAACTCTTTAGCCCGGCTTTAATTTTTGGAATTGCATTGTCAATTATCATTATAAGCTGTCGGCAAAATTCAGGAAATAATTCAGAAATAAATAAAGACAGTTCCGATTTAGCAATAGCAAAGCAAATTGAAGAGTTGTTTGAACGTGATTGGATTGCTCCCGATACATCATCCATTCCGCAAAATGATTCGGGAAATTTAATCCGTTACGGCAGGGCGCTGGTCGCAAGCACAGCAGAATATTTCGGACCTCGCGGAAAAGTAAATCACCTTGCCAACGGAATGAATTGCCAGAACTGCCATCCCGATGCAGGAACAAAGCTGTATGGAAATAGTTTCAGTGCTGTTTATTCTATTTATCCAAAATTCCGTGCGCGCTCAGGAGCCGTTGAACATCTCGAAAAAAGAATAAACGATTGCATGGAGAGGAGTATGAATGGAAAAAAGCTTGACAGCCTGAGCAAAGAAATGCGCGCTATGGTTGCGTACATTAACTGGGTGGGAAAAGATGTAAAGAAAGGCGTTAATCCCAAAGGTGCATCAGTTGTCGACCTCCCCTATCTTGATCGTGCTTCCGAACCTGAAAAAGGAAAAATTGCCTACCAAAAACATTGTGTTACCTGTCATGGAATTAACGGTGATGGCAAGCTGAATACCGACAATATCACTTATTTATATCCGCCCTTGTGGGGACCTGACAGTTATAATACAGCTGCCGGTTTATATCGCTTATCGCGATTTGCCGGATATATCAAATCAAACATGCCGAACCTTACCAGCAGTTATGAAAAACCAACTCTTACGGATGAAGAAGCATGGGATATCGCGGCTTATGTAAACAGCATGCCCAGGCCAGACAAAAAATTTAAAAACGACTGGCCCGATATTTCAAAGAAACCCGTTGATCACCCTTTTGGCCCCTTTGCTGACACTTACAGCGAATGGCAGCATAAGTACGGACCTTTTAAAGAAATAGCCGAAGCATCTAAGAAGAAATAAATTTTGAATTTAAAAAAAACAATTTTACTTTTGATGTTCATTTTCAATCATCCTATAATTAACCTTAAAAACAAAGTTCTATGACAGAAAACAACTTAAAACAAACTCATCGCAGGGGATTCCTCGGAATGCTCGCAAGCGGTGCGGCAGCGTTAGGGCTTACAGCGCTTGCTTCTCCATTCCAGTTAAACGCGCAGCAACAGGGTGGTAAAAAACCGGCACCCGCTGTTCCAAAGAGTGAAGCCGATTTATGGTTCGATAAATTAAAAGGACATCACCGCGCTGTGTTTGATGCTACCCAACCGCATGAAGTTTTTCCGTTTGCATGGCCAAAAGTTTTTCTTTTAACCAACGAAGCCACCGGCTCGCCTGCATCTGATTGCGGTGTTGTAATTATTCTCCGCCACTCTGCCATTGGTTATGCCATGCAGGACCACCTTTGGGGGAAGTATGGTTTTGGCGATTTATTTAAGGCAAATGATCATGGTCCCGGTTTCCAGGCTGCCGATGCTGCCACTGCAACTAAAACCCGTAACCCGTTCTACAATACTAAACCCGGTGATTTTAAAATACCCGGATTTGGTGCCATTGAAATTGGCATAAAAGATTTGCAGGCAAGTGGTGTTATGATTTGCGTTTGCGATGCAGCCATGACCGTTTATTCTGCTGCAGTAGCAGGTAAAATGAATTTGAATGCTGCAGATGTAAAGAAGGAATGGGTGGCAGGATTGATTCCGGGCATTCAGCCTGTTCCGTCAGGCGTGTGGGCAGCAGGCAGGGCACAGGAGCACAAGTGTGCTTATATTTTTGCCGGATAATATTTTGCAGAGAGGATTAAATGTATTTAGTCAGCACGTGACCAATTCGTGCTTACTAGATACATTTTGAACAAACAAATTTTTAACATTGATTAAAAAAATATCATCATGAAAAAAAATATTTTACTCGCATACCTGCTTGCCTTGTCAGGTTATTTTGCGGTCGCACAGAAAGCACCGTATAATGTTGTCTTTGATGTTACCACAAAAGATACAGTAGTTCACCAGATGGTGATACGCTGGATTAAGGAAATATTAACTACTGCTCCCGAAGCAAATATTGAGGTTGTGTTTTATGCGAAATCACTCGATATGGTTACTAAGGATAAATCGGTTGTCGCTGACCAGGTGATAAAGTATGCCGGAAATAAAAATGTAAATTTCAAGGTTTGCGAAGTGGCGATGAAAAATAATAATGTTGAAAGAAACCAACTCCTGGAGGGTGTGGGTACTGTGCCTGATGGCATCTATGAAATTATTTCTCGTCAACATCAGGGATGGGGATACATTAAAGCGGCACGATAAATTTAACAGGATTCATTTTCTTTAATAGCAGGTAATTTACTTATTGCCGCACTTTCTTTCTTTTATCTTTTAAACTTTTCCCTGCATGAAAAGGTGATTTAGCACCAACGGAAATATTGCCATATTTGCCGCCCGTTATTTAGTTTACTGACTACTACTCACTTATTCTTTAAATTCAAACCCCAAATGAAACTACCTCATCTATTAATTGCATTTACGATTACGGCTTCGCTAATCTCCTGCAAGTCCAATAAGCAGGGCGAAAATGAATCTGCGCAAGACACCATCGCTGTTGCAGACACCTTTAACTATATGGCAGATCGTTTTGCCGATATACAGGTGCTGCGTTATAAGATTCCCGGTTTTGAAGAACTGAGCTTGCAGGAAAAGAAACTTGCCTATTATTTATGGATGGCAGGGTTAAGCGGACGCGATATATACATGGATCAGAAATACCGTCATAATCTTCAAATCCGCAAAACGCTCGAAAATATTTTAACCACTTACAACGGAGATAAGAGTAAGGAGAATTATAAAAAGTTCCTCACGTATTGCAAACGTTTCTTTTTTGCAAACGGAATTCATCATCATTATAGCAGCGCAAAAATGCTTCCCGAATTTTCGTTTGATTATTTTAAATCTCTTATCAGCGCAAGCGACCAAACCAAGCTCCCACTTGACGGAATGAAACAGGAAGATTTTTTAGGCAGAATGCAAAAAGCAATTTTCGATCCTGCGATTGATGCAAAATGCGTAAACCTTGCTCCCGATATTGATAATGTAAAAGCATCGGCAAATAATTTTTACGAAAATGTCACGAAAAAAGAAGTGGAAGATTTTTATTCAAAGCTTAATAAGCCCGGTGTAAAAGAACAACCATCCTGGGGATTGAATTCAAAGGTTACCATAGAGAATGGAAAAGTGGTTGAAAAAACGTGGAAAGTTGGCGGTATGTATGGCGCTGCTTTGGAAAAAATGGTTTACTGGTTAGAGAAAGCAACAAGTGTAACTGAAAATGAAACGCAAAAGAAAACCCTTAAAGCACTGGCAAAATACTACAGGACCGGTGACTTAAAAGATTTTGATGATTACTGCATTTTGTGGGTCAGCGATACCGCTTCGCGAATTGATTTCACAAATGGATTTGTAGAAGTCTATATGGACCCATTGCATCGCAAGGGTTCATACGAATCGGTTTTATCCATGCGTGATATGGAAGCCACAAAACGGATTGCGGCTATCGGCAAAGAAGCACAGTGGTTCGAGGATAATTCAACCATCATGGCTGAACACAAAAAGGATAGTGTTAAAGGAATAACAGCCAAAGTAATTACTGTTATTGGTGAATGCGGTGAAGCCGCCCCCAGCACACCCATTGGAATTAATCTGCCGAATGCTGACTGGATTCGCGAGAAAGGCAGCAAATCTGTTTCGCTCGGAAATATTGTAGATGCTTATAATTATGTGCGGGGTAAAAGTCCCATGATTGATGAGTTTGGCTCATCACCCGAAGTGATTGAACGTTATAAAAAGCATGCTTCGCTTGCCGGCAATCTGCACACCGATATGCATGAAGTAATTGGCCATGCATCGGGAAAGATAAACCCCGGTGTAGGCACCACTGATATTACGCTGAAAAATTATGCCAGCACGCTGGAAGAAGGCCGGGCTGATTTGGTAGCGCTTTATTATATTATGGATCAGAAATTAATTGACATTGGCGTAATGAATACGTTAGATGTTGGAAAAGCTCAATACGATTATTACATTATGAACGGATTGATGACACAACTTTATCGCATTCAGCCCGGTGATAATATCGAAGAATCGCACATGCGTAACCGCCAGATGGTAGCTGCCTGGGCTTTTGAAAAAGGAAAAAAAGATAACGTGATTGAGAAAGTAAGTAAAGACGGAAAAACTTATTTCATAATAAATGATTACAACAAACTGCGCGAATTATTTGGGCAATTACTGAAAGAAATTCAACGCATAAAATCGGAGGGTGATTTTAATGCCGGAAAGAATTTAGTTGAAAACTATGGAGTAAAAGCCGACCAGGATTTGTTAAAGGAAGTTCATGAACGTTATGAAAAGCTCAACATTGCTCCTTATTCAGGTTTTATTCAGCCACGCCTTGTTCCGGTAATGAATGGTGAAGAGATTGCCGATGTCAGGGTAGAATACCCGTCTGATTTTATTGAACAAATGCTGGAATTTGGGAAGGATTTTTCATTTTTACCGGTAAGAAATTAAAAGTTTCCCGTTTACGGTTTACTGTTAAACCGCAAACGGATATTCCAAAACCATTTCAAAGCCTTGTTTTCTTTCGGGAATACCTCTACTTTTGTCCAACTTTTTAATGGATGCCATCTAAAATAATTCTCAGCCCTAAGCAGTTTGAAATCACCATCAACAGGTTATGTTGCCAGCTTATTGAGAATCATAATGATTTTGAGAATTCAGTAATCATTGGCGTTCAGCCGCGAGGGGTTTTTCTTTCCGAAAGAATTTGCCTTAACATCCGTAAATTACTTCCCCAGGCTACCTTGCTCAACGGTAATTTAGATATTACCTTTTACCGGGATGATTTTAAAAGGCGCGATAATCCTATTGTTCCGAGCGCTACTGAAATAGATTTTATTGTTGAAAATAAAAATGTAATACTAGTGGATGATGTTCTTTATACAGGAAGGACCATCCGAGCTGGGTTAGATGCGTTGCTGGCTTTTGGCAGGCCGAATCGTGTGGAATTACTTACTCTGATTGATAGAAAATTCAGCCGCCATGTACCCATCGAACCTAATTACATCGGAAAAGCAATTGATACCATTTCATCCGATAAAGTAATAGTAAAGTGGAAAGAAACCGATGGAGAAGATGGAGTTTGGCTGAATACAAATGAAGAATAAAACAATGCATAATCACAATTCATAATTACTTTAATTACGCAGTTACTCAATTACTAATCACAGTGTTCAGCGCAAAGCACTTACTCGGAATAAAAGACCTGTCGGTTGAGGACATAAATCTAATTTTTCAAACAGCTGATAATTTTAAAGAAGTCATTAACCGACCTATTAAAAAAGTTCCTTCATTAAGAGATATTACCATTGCCAATTTATTTTTTGAAAACAGCACACGCACACGCATATCATTTGAGCTGGCTGAAAAAAGGCTATCAGCTGATGTCATAAATTTTTCTTCCTCTTCCTCCTCTGTGAGCAAGGGCGAAACATTGATTGATACTGTAAATAATATTCTCGCCATGAAAGTTGACATGGTGGTAATGCGTCACCCCAAACCAGGTGCAGCGGTTTTTCTTGCCAAACATATTAAAGCGAAAATTATTAATGCCGGTGATGGCACGCATGAGCATCCCACACAGGCATTGCTTGATGCTTTTTCGATACGCGAAAAATTTAAAACATTTAAAGATGTAAGAGTGGTTATTGTGGGCGATATTCTTCACTCACGTGTCGCATTGTCTAATATTTTTTGCTTGCAAAAGCTTGGTGCTGATGTAATGGTGTGCGGGCCCATGACATTGATGCCCCGGTATATGGAAAATCTCGGAGTAAAAGTGGAACATAACCTGCGCAAAGCGCTCGAGTGGTGCGATGTTGCAAACATGCTGCGCATTCAATTGGAAAGGCAGGACATTAAATATTTTCCATCACTTCGTGAATATACAATGATGTACGGCATTGATAAAAGATTACTCGACTCATTAAAGAAAAAAATAACCATCATGCACCCGGGACCTATTAACCGCGGAGTGGAAATAACCAGCGATGTTGCTGACTCAAAACAATCCATCATCCTTGAACAGGTTGAAAACGGTGTGGCTGTACGAATGGCGGTGCTGTATTTGCTGGCAGGGCAGAAAGAATAAATTTATTGCCACCGATTCACAGATTTTTTATTCGAATTGAGAATGTTTAATCTGTGAATCTGTGACAATTTTGTGATAATAAATTGAGAATTATAAACATCTTGTTAATTTTATTTTTTATTACTGTTGTATTTACAATTTCAATTTGCCTAACTTTGAATACCATATTCTGAACCCCATGCAATATACATTAGACAAAAGCGAAAAATATGCTGTTATCAGGCTTCACGAGTCAAAACTCAATACACTGATTTCAGCCGAACTTAAATCGGAACTTTTAATTATTAACAGTCAGGGCTATGGCAACATTGTTCTTGACTTGTCTGACACGCAATATTGCGATTCATCAGGGTTAAGTGCCATATTAGTTGGCAACCGCGTTTGCCGGAATGCAAATGGCAATTTTATTTTAACCGGCTTATCGGAAGCGGTAAAAAAATTAATCTCCATATCGCAGCTCGAACAGGTGCTTGTAATTACAAATACCTTAGCCGATGCTGTGGATTATATTGCAGCTGATGAAATAAAAAAATAAATATTTAATCATTATCAAATTTTAAACGCATGAAAAAAAACTTACTATTAATTATTTTATTGATTTCGGTAATAGCAGGAAAAACTAATGCGCAATGCGTACCCGACCCCACCATTACCGATCCCGGAGTTTATCCCGATAGCGCAACCGGGCTTCCCCCTGCCTGCTTAGGCGTTCCTTACAGCACCACCATACAGGTGCGCGTACTTACCGACACCACGTTTAATGGGCTGCCGGTAGTTATTACATCAGTAGATATTATGAACGTAATCGGAATGCCTGCCGGATTTACGTATGCATGCGTTCCTGCTTCATGTTCATTTCCAGGCGGCAGCAACGGATGTATTCAGATTACTGGAACTGCTTCCACGGTTGGAAATTTTCCTTTGACTGTGGAGGTTGAAGCAAATGGAACTGTCTTTGGTGTTCCTATTTCTCAACCATCAACAATAAACTATTACAGTATCCAGGTAAACAGTTGCGTGGGTATTGCTGAAAATATTGCTTCACTGAATTTCGATTTATTACAAAACAATCCAAACCCGTTTGACAAATTCACGCTGGTATCATTCACATCGCCCGTCAGTGGAAATTTCAAGCTAAAAGTTTATAATCTTATCGGAAAAGAAGTTTACCATCAGAATATCCGCGGTGAAGCCGGAACGAATGTTGTAAAAATAGATGCGCAGGATTTTGTTCCGGGTATTTATGTGTATATGCTCGATAACGGAGTAACCACTCTTTCGAAGCGTATGATTGTGTCGAACAAACAATGAAGTTTGAAGTTACCGTATTAGGAAGCAGTTCGGCAACACCCATTTACAATCGTCATCCAACCGCTCAGGTGCTAAACGTACGTGAGCGTTTTTTTTTGATTGACTGCGGTGAAGGAACGCAAATGCAGCTTGTAAAATATAAAATCCGCTACCAGCGCATCAGCCATATTTTTATTTCGCACCTGCATGGCGACCATTATCTCGGTTTGATGGGTTTATTGTCAACTATGCACCTACAGGGCAGAACCACTGAGTTACATCTTTACGGGCAACAAGAGCTGATGGATATTCTTGAATTGCAATTGCGTTTATCCAACACCATTCTTCGCTATAACCTTATTTTTCATCCCGTAAGGCATTACACAAACAATGTAATTTTTGAAGACGAAGATTTGCAAGTTAAAAGCATTGTGATGAATCATCGCATTCCATGCACCGGTTTTTTGTTTCGCGAAAAGCCGAAGCCCCGCAAATTGCTGATGAATAAAATTCAGCAATATAATATTCCGTTTGTTTTTTTTAACGGAATAAAAAACGGTGAAGATTATGAAGACGATTTTGGAACAATAATTAAAAATGAGGAACTTACTATACCCTCACTCCTACCAAGATCTTATGCTTTTTGTTCTGACACCATGTACGATGAAAACATAATTAATGAAGTGCGAAATGTGGATTTGCTTTATCATGAAACAACTTTTTTGCACGATATGATTGACCGCGCTACAGCAACTTATCACACCACCAGCCTCCAAGCAGCAGAGCTTGCTAAAAAGGCAGAAGTAAAAAAATTATTAATCGGACATTTTTCAGCCCGTTATAAAAATCTCGAACCGTTGCTTATTGAAGCAAAAACTGTTTTTGCAAATACCGAACTTGCGCTTGAAGGAAATAAGTTTGAAGTGTGAAATCAAATTTAGCTACAGATTCACAGATTAAAAATTAAAAAAATAAAAATTAATCTGTGAATCTGTGACTTATTTATTTTATTCAGTTGAAACAACAAGATATTTTGATGCACCCCAGAATTTTTCGAAATCAGTAATGGTAATCCCTTTTATCTTTCCTGCATCTTTTTCAAAAGTATATGAGCTTGACGGATGGTTGGTAATGAGCTTTGCCTCTTTGCAGCTGAACGGAATGGAAAGAGTTTGCGTAATGTCGATTTTTGTAAATGCATCACTGTTAAAATCACGTTTGAGCAATTGGTTTTTTCCGATTCCGAGAAAACCACCTTCTTTATTTACAACATTTTTATCGCGCAACTCTTTAAAGTTTCCCACTACAAACCAGGCGGCATGAAGTTTTTCGACATTTGTTTTCAGATCGTTTTCTTTTAGAAGATTTTGAGCAGTTAAAGTATCGATTGTTACATTTAGATTTTCAACGTTAAGTTTCATTTCATCTAACTGAACATTTAAAGCAAGCAGTTGCGCTTCTTTTAATTCCATCTGACTGTTTAACTCAGCGGTCATACGTTTCAATTCAGCAATGCGCCCGCCTTGTGATTTTACTTTTTGCTCCAGTTCGGCAATCAGCTTATTGTTTCGTTCGAGCAACCCATTAATAACTCTGATATCTTCGTTAATACGTTCACGCTGGTCGGTGCTTATCTCCGCAGGATTCATTGTGTTTTCTTCAATAGCAGTTTGCTTGTGCGCAATCGTATCGAGGTTCGCTTCGATTTCATTAAATGCAAGCAGGAACGAATTGATGGAAGAATCTTTCATATCGCCAACATAAATCAGCGAATCGCGTTCCATTGTCATTTTATCAAATTCTTCTTTATAGCTTTTGCAACTGAATAAAAATGCAATGCCTGACATCAATAAAACAAATAAGGTTTTTCTTTTCATCGGGAAAGGTGTTAGTGGTGGTTTATTTGCAAAGAACAAAGGTAGAAAAACAGATTACACTAAAAACGCAGTTATTTTCCACTTCCTTTTATAATGGTGCGAAACGTGTAAAATAATATTTTGAAATCGAGCGCGAGGCTCATGTTTTCAATATATATAACATCATACTTTAGGCGTTCGATCATTTGTTCTACATTTTCGGCATAGCCGAATTTTACCTGACCCCACGAAGTAATACCCGGCTGCACTTTATGCAAATGACGATAATGCGGAGCGCGGTCCATAATCTGATCAATATAAAACTGCCTTTCGGGACGCGGGCCTACTAACGACATATCGCCAATCAACACATTCCAGAACTGCGGAATTTCATCGAGCCTGATTTTTCGCATCCATTTTCCAAAACGGGTTATACGCTCATCGTTATGGCTAGATAACATGGGAGTGCCTTCTTTTTCTGCATCCGAATGCATGGAACGGAATTTATAAATGTTAAATGGAACACCATGAAGCCCTATCCGTTCCTGTGTAAAAAATATGGGTCCGCGGCTCGATAATTTTATAATAACAGAAACCACAATAAAGACGGGCAAAAACAAAATCAAAAACAAAAACGAAATGGTAATATCAACCAATCGTTTTACACCTTGCTGCCATACGGGCATCAGGTATGGATGAATTTCGATTAGTGGGGCTCCAAAGATTCCGGTCATTTTTACAGAACCCGAAAGAATATCGTACATGTCGGGAATTATTTTTACCAGCACATTGGTATCCTCCAACTCGTTAAGGATATTACCGATGCTTTCGTGTTCCGAAGATTCAATTGCAATAATAACTTCTTCAATATTTTTTTCTTTAATAACTTTTTGAAGGTCTCTTATCCCTCCTAAATGTGGAAGGTGCTTTCCCAGGAGCTTACCGTTATTTTCATCAACATGAATAAAGCCAACAAATTTATTTCCCTGGCTTAGCGGAGCCGATTCCAAATCATGGTAAAGCTTTAATGCATTTTGATTGCTCCCAACCAGCAGCGAAACAAAGCCGATTTGGCGGCTTTTAATTTTTCTGCCTGTAGAGGCTGTAAGCAGGTAACGGAATAATGCGGTGATGCCAAATTGCAATACAAACAAGGTTAAAAAAGTGTCGTAATAACTTTTATAGGAAACAATCACGTCATCAAGCAGCAATGAAAAAAATATTACAAGAACTCCAAGGAACGACAAATAAAAAGTTTGTCCTATTTCCTTAAGCCGTGCTTTGCGGTAAATATTATTGTAGGTGCCGGTAAATGCATATAATAGTACCCAGAAAACAGGAATTACAAATACTCCGAAATAAAATTTCCACTCAAAGTGAAATGGAATTTCGTAACCAAATTTTGTTGATTCAATGAATACTTTTCGGTAATAATAAAAGATTCCCCAGGCAAGTGAAGCGGCAAAGAAATCAGCCAGAATATATTTTAGTGCCTGCTTTTTCTTATTCATCAATTATGTAAAAGCTTAAAATTATCAAAATAAAATGCAGGAGCACCTACTTCGGTGTCTTTGGTACCTTCAATATAAATTTTATAATCAATTGCATTGGGGTATGCCTGTATTACAGATGCCAATTCAATATACAGCTTATTCCAGGTTTCTTTTGCATTGATAACAATTACGGGTACATCATAGGTTGTATTAAATTCCTTTGAAATGATTCCTATAATAAATTGTTGGTTGCATTTGTAATTTACTTCGAGATAAACCGATTGTCCGAATATTGGCAGGTCATATCCATTAGACGTTTCCACTTTAAAATGTATACGCGTTTCATTTAAATAAACCGCGCCACTTCCTGTTCCTTCAAAAATATCGGGTTCACTGTTTTTTAAGTGAACCATGCCGGTATCGCTGTTTGCCGATTCAATAAAATCATGTCCGGCATCATCTTCAAAATCTTCGCACCATGTGCAAACCACACTATCGTAATAAGCAATAACAGGAGTTATTTCAACAGGAACTCCCGCAACGAGAGTTACCGTTTGTGTATATGGCTTATATAATGGATAAACGCCCCTTGTATTTGAAGTTCCATTTAAAATTACCCCGGGAAAAAAAATCATTTCATGAACACCAGTTTCAAGCAATGGAAAATTTGTGGGTATTGGATAAGCTCCCTGATAGCGTGTGTCTATGTTAACATAAAAATCAGTGATTTTATGTGAGGAGGATCCTATAGAAGAATTGAACTGAACAGAACTTATGTTAAGATAAGATGGAATTGGTTCAGCCGGATTAATGAGGTCGCACGAATAAAATAAACATGCCATTCCAAACCAGGATACTATTAACTTGATTTTTGCGAATTTCATAATTAAGTAATCTGCGGATAGCTTTCGAATGGCGATTGTTAATACCCGGTTAAAAAATTTCCTCCGCTAATAATTTTATACGATCCGATATCTGGTTTGCAATTTTTACAGCCATATAGCCATCATAAGCACTAACAGTTGGATCTGTATCATCGTTAATTGCTTTTGCAAAAAGTTCAAATTCGGTTTTAATAGCATTGGTTTCTTCAACTTGAGGATTTTCAAAATAAATCTGTTTCACACCTTTATTATTTCCCAGGTCAACGGTAACAGCAAGCGGATCGGGAATGCCGGTGATGGATTTAAGTTTTACGATTTCGGTTTTTCTTTTCAGAAAATCAACAGATATATAAGCATCGCGTTGAAAAAATCTTGCTTTGCGCATATTCTTCAGCGAAATCCTGCTGGCGGTAAGATTTGCCACACATCTGTTTTCAAATTCAATACGCGCATTAGCGATATCGGGCGTATCGCTTACAATTGCCACACCACTTGCCTCGATATTTTTTACCGGTGATTTTACACAACTCAATACAATATCAATGTCATGAATCATCAAATCATGAATTACCGAAACATCGGTACCACGCGGATTAAACTGTGCAAGCCGGTGTGCTTCTATAAACATAGGTTGTTTAATCGAACTATTAGCTGAAATAAATGCAGGATTAAACCTTTCAACATGACCAACCTGCACTTTTACATTTTTGGCTTTTGCTTTTTCAGCTAATGCCAACGCTTCATTTACCGTACTTGCCAAAGGTTTTTCAATAAAAAGATGTTTTAATTTTTCAATGGCACTTATTGCATAATCATAATGAAATATGGTAGGAGTGACCACATCAATTATATCCGAATCATCAATTAATTTTTCAAAATCAACATAGCGCTTAATTCTTGATTCCGCTTCAAAAACAGCCGCTTTTTGCTTATCAATATCATAAAAACCTGAAATAGTATAATCGGGCAATTCCTTTAAAATATTAACATGAATTTTTCCCAGATGTCCGACCCCTATTATTCCAATGCGAAGCATTACCTTATTTTTTTGCAAACCTACATGAAAAAGGGTCAGGGTTCTAGCCCTAAAGCTCAAAGTTCAATATTGATTCTCAAAACATTCCTTTTACGCACGTTGCCATGTGCTTTGAACCTTTAACTTAATCCGCTTACTTTGCGGAATATTTTATTCAATGCAATTGATAGATTCATTCCGGCACCAGGGACTTAGGCGCAAACTTATTGATGAACTCCGCCTTAAAGGAATAAAAGATGAAAAAGTGCTGGAGGCTATGTATAAAGTTCCGCGCCATTTTTTTATGGACAATACTTTTTTAGAATTTGCCTATCAGGACAAAGCATTTCCGATTGAAGCAGGGCAAACCATCTCGCAGCCATATACAGTAGCTTTCCAGACGCAATTATTACAAATTGAAAAGGGGCAAAAAATTCTCGAAATAGGAACAGGCTCCGGATACCAGGCATGTATTCTCGAAAAAATGGGCGCTAAGGTATTTACCATTGAACGGCATAAGGCATTGTTTCAAAAAACCAAAAAACTGCTGGGAGCGCTTAATTCCAATATAAAAACATTTTTTGGTGATGGCTTTAAGGGTATCCCCGCTTTTGCGCCATTTGATAAGATTATCATAACTTGTGGTGCCCCGTCAGCTCCTATTGAATTATTAAAACAATTAAAAACGAGTGGTTTAATGGCTGTTCCAGTTGGGGGATCCAAAGGTCAAACCATGACAACTATTATTAAAAAGGACGAGCAGCATCATGAAATAATTGAACTTGGCAGGTTTAATTTTGTGCCCATGTTGAAGGATAAAGTAAATTGAAGTTATGCACAATCAGGTGTTTACAATTTCAAAAAAGCTTATAACAGCAATAATTAATAATTTTAACTTTGTCCCCGAATAATTAAAAAACAAACTTAAACCTAAAATAAAAAAAGCTATGAAAAAAACACTATTAATTGCATTTTGCGCAGGCATGTTCATTACAACTGCTATCGCACAGCCATTTAAACAAACCGGTGGTGAGTGCAATCTCCAGTTATTGTTTACGCCATTTGGCAACACTCCAATTGACCTTAACAACGGTATCATGTTCCGAAAATTCAATTCAGACGGAACTTCGGCATGGCGTATTGGTTTCTCAATCGGTAGCAGCAGTAGCACAGATGTGCTGGTTCAGGCTGCTGATACGGGAGATAGTGCACCATTATCAAGTTATCCATTAACAACAGATTATGGTCAATATACAGTAACTACGGGTGTTAACCCGCAGGCTGATGAAGTTAGTAAATCTTTTTCTTTCACCCTCAGGCCAGGTTATGAAAAGCATTACACAGGAACCGATAGGCTTTCTCCTTATTGGGGCGGTGAATTTGTATTTACGAAATCATCTTGGTCCTCTGAAACTGATAATATCAGGGAAGGAAATTATACAGCAGTTTATACTGATACAACTTCAGTAAATCCGGTTGTTGCAGCTCCCTGGACAGTTCATACAACAACTGAAAAGGGCGGAAGCACCACATTCGGCATTAATTTAATAGCCGGTTTTGATTTTTACTTCGCTAAAAACTTATCACTGGGTGCAGAGTTAAGCTTTGGATGGTCTTCTACAAGCTATTCAGATGTTGAAAGTGAGTATGTGGATCTGACTTCAACAACAACATCTGCGGGCTCGTTTCCACAAACCCATACCGTTACAAGCACTCATGCTGTAAAAAGTTCTCCTGACCAGGCTCAAGGCAGCTCATCAGGATTTGGCCCTGACGTTGTAGGGCAAATAAAACTTGGCTGGCTGTTTGGTGGTGGTGCCAAATAGTAAAATAAAAAAATAATAAAAAAGAGGCTGTCTCAAAAAGGCAGCCTCTTTTTTTTGTTCGCCTGCAAATTAAATTTGGTACAGCCAATAATGCGATGGCATAAGTGAACAAAATATTTTTTTAGTGCACACAATATTTATTTCAAAAATTCGTTTATTAAAAAATATTCCATTAAAAATGTAAACTTTCAAATTATCTTTGTCTCATACTAAATTAAACACCCTCCCTTATGAAAAAAACACTCCTAATAATTGCTTTTGTAATGCAGGCGTATATCGCATCGGCACAACTTCTGTCAAAAAATGGCACTCCCATATTACCCGACTCAGCTGATTGGGCAATTGGTTTTGATGCCGCCTCGGTCTTTAAAATGATAGGAAATGTTTTTTACAACTCCATTGATACTGCCGACTGGTTTACGGCTAGCAGCCCTGCAATGACCATTTATGGTAAAAAGTGTGTTTCTGCCAATAAATTTTATAGGGTAAAAGCCCGATTGGCTTTTGGAAGTCAAACACAAAACTATCCTGTGGTTGATATAAATACCGATAATGATAAATATCCGACATCAGCTGATTCAGTTGCTTTTGACATACAATATGGAAATGACGAGAGCAAATATTCATGGATGAATATAACGCTTTCGGCAGGAATGGAAAAGCGGCTTGGCAAAGGAAGAGTACAGGGTTATTGGGGTCCCGAAGTGTTGGTTGGTTTCGGAAACAGTAAAACATCTAATACTTTTTACAATTCAATAGATTCGTTAAACCTGGCAATTACAAGCACTTCGCCTTCATACACCTTTTCAGGTGGAATTGATCCATCAGGAAACAAAAGAATAACCGAAATTAAAAATCCTTCTATCTTCAATTTTGGCATCCGTGCATTTGCCGGTGTCGAATATTTCTTCATGGCAGGTGCTTCTATAGGGGCCGAATTTGGATGGGGTATTGCATTCTCATCACAGGGAGCAACAGAAACCACAACAGAATATTTTGAATCGAACTTAGACAACTCTGCTGGCGGGGTTCTGGCGGAAACAAAAGAAAGCCAGGGTAAAAATTCAAGTTTCGGCATAGATACAGACCAGGCTTATGGTGCTATAAACCTCTTTTTTTATTTTGGCGGAGGAGCTAAGTAAAATTTCATATGTAAAAATATAAAGCGAAAGCCCCTTCGGAATTACGCAGGGGCTTTCGCTTTAAGGTTAATTTATTAACCCGGAAAAAATTAAATCAAGTTTTCAAATTCAATATAGTTTTTCTACATTTGCAACCCGTTTTGTAAAACGGTTAAAAAATTAAGTAATGTACGCAATTGTAAATATAGCTGGACAACAGCTAAAAGTAACAGAAAACGACCAGATTTTTGTTCACCGCCTGCCGGAAGAAGAAGGCAAGTCAATAAAATTCAAAGAAGTTCTCCTTATTGATGACGAGGGGAAAATAAAGATAGGTGACCCCTTAATTAAAGGAGCCAACATTATAGCCAAAGTGCTTTCACATGTTAAGGGCGATAAAGTTCTCGTGTTTAAGAAAAAAAGAAGAAAGGGTTACCAGAAAATGAATGGTCACCGCCAGCAATTCACCAAAATACAGATTGAAAAAATAAAAGCATAATTTATAAGTATTCAGTAACCAGTATTCAGTTCGGAGCAAAAACTGATTACTTGAACTGAATACTGAATACCTTAAAACAAATGGCACATAAAAAAGGAGTCGGCAGTTCGAGAAACGGACGCGAATCGCATAGCAAGCGACTTGGAATAAAAATATTTGGGGGGCAAAAAGTAATTGCCGGCAACATTATAGTGCGTCAAAGGGGCACTAACCACCATCCGGCTGACGGGGTTGGTATTGGAAAAGATCATACATTATTTGCTTTACGGGACGGAATAGTGGTTTTCCGAAAAAAATACAACGAAAAGTCATATGTTTATGTAATGCCCTCTTTACCCGCTGCACAGGCTTAAAGACAGTTTTTTCATGGTCAGCCTTCATCGAAAGATGAGGGCTTTTTTAGTCCTAAACTTTATCTTAAACCTTTTTCAAATAAGTTTTGATATGTAGAAAATAATTTTTTTCTTTGTCATCCTTTTGTTTTAACCCATCTGAACCACAAAATACATCTATGAACAAGATCAA
>JBIOHJ010000055.1:0-20756 GCA_044448905.1 Bacteroidia bacterium
ATAACATTGTTACGCTTGTTCCGGATTGGGCTGCGAAAGAACTTGCAACCGGAGTACTGATGTTACCAACAGCGCGATAAAACAATTGAGTTGCAGTTGGCAATGTCAAATTAACCGGGCCATTAATATTAAGATCGGTATTGGACGAGAATAAACCAAGCTGGCTGAAGTCAACCCGCGAAAAATAATTTTTCCAATTGCCGGTGCGGTTATCGTTCCATGCAACATAATTTTTATTGCCCCATGCTGTATTAGCAATATAATCGCCACAGTAGCCCGAAGCAAAGCCCGGAATAGCTGCAACTATATGGCTCACATCGCTTACCTTAATATTACTCCAGGTTGATCCACCGTCAAAAGAATATGCGAGGTAGGTATTGGTAGCAAACCCGGTAGCTTCATCTAAAGAAAGATAAGCAACACTTACCGTACCCGTAGCATCATCTACCGTAACCCATGGAAACCAGTTTTGCCGGCCGGAAGAAATGTTCACTTCAACAGCAGGAGACCATGAATTTCCCTGGTTAGAAGAATACCTTAAATAAGAAACTGCTTTCCCTGTTCCATTTTGTTTCGCACCAACCACCGTATAAATCCTTCCCCTGTAAGGACCGCAACTTTTATCAACAGCTATTGATGGAAAATCGTTTACCCTTGTATTATTAAATAATGGATTGGGGCTGTTATTCGGACGGATGCCAACATAAGGAAATGCAGGAGTTAAATCTGTAAAAGAAACTCCTCCATTTGTTGAACGCGAAAATCCTAATCCATCAGCAGGATAGCCACCGGTGCTGTAATTTGCCCAACACACATATACTTCTCCATTCACTCCTGTAGCAACACCTGTTCCCTGTCCCCAGCTATTATGCAAATTAATATTGGGTGAGTAGGAAGCTCCATTATTAGTTGAACGTGTAAAAAGTACTTTGTATGTTCCGGCAAAATCTGTCCATGCTGTGTAAATGTTATTTAAATAAGGGCTGCCGGGTAAATTATCTACTGCCATCATTTCCTTATCAAAGCTTGCAGGACTGTAGGTATATTGAACCGGGCCAGGCCAGGTATTTCCCTGGTCGGTGCTCTTAAACGCTTTAAATCCTGATGAATAAATTGTTTGCAGGAATATATGCCCGTCTGCATTGAATCCTGTAGTCGGATCTCCGCTTGTGCCAATGCCATCAGGCATGTTATCAGAACCAAACCATGTTGCTCCTCCATCCTGGCTCACATAATAACCCATGTAATTTGGGGTGTTGGAACTCAAAATAATATTGTTCGGATTTATTTTACTGACAGTCATGTGTTGTTCATGCTGAGAAGCGGCAGAGGGGAAAACCTGGATGTCGGCATTATCGGTAACAGATAATACATTATTATCACCATACCGGTTTTGGGCGGGTTGAAAATCGGGAGCGGGTTTGTATAACCTGATTGGCAAGAACTCAACCTTGCTCATATCAATTTCCCCGGTTTCGTTGTCGAATGGCGGAACCGCATTGCGGATATAGCCTTCCGATTGCTGGCTGATGCCTGCATAAGCAAACAGGCAGAGCGTGATAAGAAGAAGAATTTTTCTTTTCATAGCTTTTAATTTTTACAGTTAGTGTAAATACGAATAGAAAAATTACTTCTTAATTTCGTTTACCTGGTTTTGCAAATCCGCTATCTGGGCTTTTAAAAGATTGTTTTCGTTTTTAAGCTGAATAAGATATAGAGTAACTTCTTCTACTTTCTCCATGGTTTTTGTTTGCATTTCACCCAGCATAATGCCGCTGCTTTTTATATTACCTGCATCGGGTATTCCCGGAAGATGGTTGTGTTTAACAATAAATTGTTCGAGTTCATCAAGCGATAAGAGTGAATAATTCTTATCGAAAACATAATCGGGCCAAACCGCTTTTAAGTCCACTCTCACCTCTTCGGCAATTAATTTCCCGCCAATGCTTGCGAGATAACCGGTCGCACTGGTAGTAGTGCCAATTCTCAATTCATTTCCTTTTATAACACCATTTACATCGAACTTTGCCAATGGGGATTGTGTGCCAATTCCCATATCACCATTCGCTTTAATATACATCCGAACCTGGTTATTGGTTTTGAATTTTAATGCCTTGCCATCGGTGGTACCAATAAAATTTAAGTTTGGATCCGTTCCAGCATTCCCCGTTAAATTCCATGATTGTGCTGAAAGAATAGCTGTCGAAAAAATCATAATTGCTGTAATAGAAATAATAAGTTTCGTTTTCATTTTTTTAATGTTTTAGGAGTTAAGTTTGAATTTAGATATGGGGTATGAAAATAATTCGCAAGCTACACAATTTTTTCAATTATGCAATTAAATTCATATAAAAATAATACTTTCGGGATTGAAAAATACTACGGGACTGAAGATTTGCTTATAAATAATTGACATGCTAATCAAAATTAGGCATTCAGGTTTTTTTCACGAAAAACTATTCCATGCATTTCCAGCTCCTTTAATACAGGTTTGTATATTTCTTCCATTACCGGAATCTGAACACCTGTTAATTTAATTTTTTCGTTCAAAATCAATTTAGCCGCAATACCCATTGGCAAGCCTACTGTTTTAGCCATGGCTGTGTTTTCGGCATTATCGCCTTTCACAACAAGAGAAGAAATTAATTTTCTTCTGCTATTTGTTTTTTTACCCGAATCTTCGAATTCAAACTGATGCTGCATAACAACCATGTCCTTATCATTCTCTTCCAAAGCCCATCTTTTCAGAAGTAAATCCTGTAGTATCTGAGCTGGTGTTGCACGATCAATTTTTATTTTCTCATTCGAAAAAATTCCAGTCCATTCTATTTTGTTAATTGTTTTGCTTTCCGCATCAATTCCACATAGAACTGCCACTTTTGATTTTAAATCTTTACCCTGAATATTTTTTGGAAGAAGTGCTTCAACTAATTGCGCATAAGAAAGTTCAGCAGAACTCTCAACTGTAAAACTATCATCGGTCAATCCCAATTGTACAAATACATTCCACGATTCACAAAAGCCTTCGGTGCGTAAAGTTCCTCTCAAAAGAGTAGGAATATTTTCAATCCGGTAATGATGACGGTATGCAGGAGAATCACGATTGGCATACCCTTCAAAATTTCCAACTCCATCAACGCTTAATTTTTCCGTTTGAGTAAATAACCTTGAGTAAGGAATGTAGTGAGCCATTCCGTTTTCAATATACTTTGCTGTACCCTGCCCGGCAAGAATTACATTTCGTGGATTCCAGGTAAATTTATAACCCCAGGGATTGTTATTGCACTCAGGAGCAATCAATCCTCCTGTATAAGATTTAAAACTTAACAGTTCAGCGTTTTCAGATTTCAGCCGGTCAATTATCTGCATGGCGCTCATATGATCAATTCCCGGATCAAGTCCCATTTCATTCAACAACAAAACACCATCTTCAACAGCCTGGTCGTTTAATTTATGTATGACATCGGAAATGTAAGAAGCGGTGATAAGATTTTTTTTGAACCGAATGCAATCAACAGCAACGAGAAAATGTAAGTCAGTTGGTAAGAGTGAAATTACTATATCAGAATTTTTTATTTCATCAGCACGCTGGTTTTCATCTTTAATATCGAATGAAATTGCTTTAGCATTGGAGTTATTTTTAATTTTTGCCCGGGCTAGTTCTTCCGATAAATCGGCAACAGTTAGCTGCCAGTTTTCGGTTTGCGAATTATCGAGTAAATATTTTATCAAGGCTGTAGCCGACCTTCCGGCACCAAGCAATAATATCTTTCTCATCAATTCAATTATTAATTTCGTGCGAAGTTAATGGATTTGAAAAAGGAATTGTTAGCTTCGTTTTCAATTCAAGTTTATATTTATTTCCGTAATTAATACTTTTGTAATCTACTTTTTACATTAAATTATTTTTGGTTATAATAAATGAAAGCGGGGATAGCTCAGCTGGTAGAGCGTTGGCTTCCCAAGCCGAAGGTCGCGGGTTCGAACCCCGTTTCCCGCTCATTTGATAATATAAGTATGCAGACCAGATTTTTTTATTGTGAGAAATGAACCGCATGTTTCGGGATTAAAAGTTGTTCTTGCGTTTGCAGCAATTTACCTGGTGTGGGGTTCCACTTACCTTGCCATACTTCTTGCAATAAAAAGCATCCCGCCATTTTTTATGATTGGCGCGCGTTTTTTAATTGCGGGCATGCTATTGTTGATATGGTGCATTGCTGTTAAGCACCCGATGCCTTCAGCCTCATTAGTGCTTAAAAATTCATTAGCCGGAGTTCTGATGCTATGCTTTGGCACGGGCGCTGTGGCATGGGTGGAGCAATACTTAAGCAGCGGGCTTACCGCAATTATCGTTGCGATGGCTCCCATTTGGTTTGTGCTACTCGATAAAAGGAAATGGCAATATCATCTAAAAAATAAGAAAATAATTTTTGGCTTGCTAGTAGGACTGGGAGGAGTGGTTTTGCTTTTTTCGGACAGCGCTACTTTTAACTTGCAGGGAAACCGGATGCAGTTTATGAGCATTTTTGTTATGGTATTCGGAAGCATCATGTGGGTAACCGGCTCCCTGTATTCAAAATACAAGGCATCGGAAGGGGCAGCACCTGTTAATACGGCTATACAGATGCTTGGAGCGGGTGCTGCACTCCTGCTGATTGCTTTTGCTTTTGGTGAACATCATATCCTGAATTTGCAAAAAATTACATGGGAATCGGCAGCAGCTTTGCTTTATCAAATTGTATTTGGTTCGCTGCTGGCGTATATGGCATACGTATGGCTACTTACAGTACGCACACCTTCGCTGGTGGGGACTTATGCACTTGTCAACCCGGCAGTAGCGGTTTTTCTCGGCTGGCTCATTGCCGATGAAAAAATTTTGTTTAACCAGGTTATTGCACTCATGATAATTCTTTCAGGGGTAGTGCTTGTTACCTTTACTAAGCGGCAGCAGGTTTGATATTCATTTCTCACTCTCCTTAAACTCGCCTTCCCATTTTGCTACAACAGTTGTTGCAAGACAGTTACCGATAACGTTTACAGAGGTGCGAGCCATGTCCATCAGCTCGTCAATGCCGAGAATTAAAAAGATGGGTACAGTTGGCAAGCCGAATGAAGTGGCGGTGCCGAGAAGAATAACAAGTGATGCGCGCGGAACACCTGCTACGCCTTTGCTTGTCAGCATCAATGTAAAAACCATGAGCAATTGCTGATCCCAGCTTAAATCAATACCGGCTGCCTGCGCAACAAAAACAGTGGCAAGGGATAAGTACAAAGTAGTTCCGTCCAAATTAAAGCTGTAACCAGTAGGCATTACGAAAGCAACAATTTTTCGGGGTACTCCAAGCTTTTCCATAGCTTCCATGGCTCGAGGCAATGCGGCTTCGCTGCTTGTTGTTGCGAATGCAATGGATACCGGTTCGATGATGGCATTAATAAATTTCCTTACAGGAAGCTGTATGATAAGAGCTACGGGAAATAAAACACATAAAAGGAAAACAATCAGCGCCACATATAAAGTGGCGAGGAGTTGAAACAGGTTTACAAGAATTCCCAAGCCCATATGCCCTACCGTATAAGCAATTGCAGCGCCTACACCTATTGGCGCAAAGTACATGATGATATTGGTGAACTTGAACATCACATCGGATAACCCTTCGGCAAACTGGAGCATGGGCTGCCGCTTTTTTTCGGAAAGTAATGCCAGTGCAATTCCGAAAATGATGCTGAACACTACAATCTGTAGTACCTGTCCTTCGGCAACAGACTTGGCAATGTTCTCGGGAAAAATATGGAGGATAATATCGTTCCACGTTTGCGCCTGTACTTTTGGTAATTCTTCGTGAGTTGCTTCAGGCAGCACAATTCCAACTCCTGCTTTGCTGATGTTGATTGCAGCCAGCCCGATAAACAATGCAATGGTTGTTACAATTTCAAAATACAAAAGCGCTTTCCATCCCATCCTTCCTACCTGCTTAAGATTTGAATGTCCCGCAATTCCAATAACCAATGTTCCGAAAAGAAGCGGGGCGATGATTGTTTTAATCATCTTCAGAAAAATCTTGCTCAGCACCTGCAGCTTTATTGCTGTTTCGGAGTAATCGTGCCCGAATTCAGCGCCCGCAACCATGCTGACAAGAATCCACGTGGTAAGCGATTTCTTGTACAACGCATAAAAACATAACGTACCCACAGTTGCCCACCTGAAAAATGTCAATGCAGATGGCGAAAACAAATCGAAGTCAAAATGTTTTGCAACATGCAAAACGGATGTAACAGCCAAAGCCGAAAGAAAAATGACAAGTGCTTTTTGCTTATTCATAAATATGAGTCAGCGACAAACGTACATGATTTTTTAAAAACGCCATATACTTTATTGAAAAATCATGTAGGTTTGAAACCAGAAAATTATTATGGAAATTTCAAAGACATACGACCCTAAAAACATCGAAGATAAATGGTATAAATACTGGATGGAAAAGAAATTTTTTCATTCGGTTCCTGATAAGCGCGAGCCATACACCATTGTAATTCCTCCTCCAAATGTAACAGGTGTGCTTCACATGGGGCACATGCTCAACAATACTATACAAGATGTTTTGATAAGGCGTGCCCGAATGTTGGGAAAAAATGCCTGCTGGGTTCCGGGCACCGACCATGCTTCGATTGCGACAGAAGCGCGGGTAGTTGCCATGCTTCGCGAACGCGGAATAAAAAAATCGGATTTATCGCGCAATGAATTTTTAAAATATGCCTGGGAATGGAAAGAAAAATATGGAGGTATAATTCTCGATCAGTTAAAAAAACTTGGAGCAAGCTGTGATTGGGAACGCACACGTTTTACAATGGATGATGATTACTATCGCGATGTCATCAATGTATTTATTGATTTATACAATAAAGGAAATATATATCGCGGTTTACGAATGGTAAACTGGGACCCTGCTGCAAAAACTGCTGTAAGCGATGAAGAAGTAATTTTCAAACAGGTAAATTCAAAGCTTGTTTTTGTAAAATATAAATATGCTGAAGGTGATGGTTATTTGGTAGCAGCAACAGTTAGGCCTGAAACCATCATGGGCGATGTGGCTGTTGCGGTTCATCCTGATGATGAACGCTATAAACACCTGAATGGAAAAAATGTAATCGTTCCTTTAGTCAATCGTAATGTACCTGTAATAGCCGATGAAGCGATTGACAAAGAATTCGGAACGGGTTGCCTGAAAGTTACTCCTGCCCATGACGAAGTAGATTACGAAATTGGGAAAAGGCATAATCTTCCCGTTATTGATACTCTAAATGAAGACGGAACTATTTCAGAAGCGGGACAGGTATTTATCGGTATGGACCGTTTTGCTGCACGCAAAGCTGCGTTGAAAAAATTAGAAGAAGATGGTTTGATTGAAAAGATGGAAGATTACTCCCACCAGGTTGGTCACAGCGAACGAACGGATGCAGTAATTGAACCTCGCTTGTCCATGCAATGGTTTTTGAAAATGAAAGAAATCAGCAAACCAGCTTTGGATGCAGTGGTAAATGGTGAGGTAAATTTAATTCCCCAAAAGTTTGTTAACACATACAAATATTGGATGGAAAATGTGCGCGACTGGTGTTTGTCGAGACAGCTTTGGTGGGGGCAACGCATTCCAGCATGGTACGATGAGGAAGGGAATTACGTTGTTGCTAAATCCGAAGAAGAAGCAAATTCAAAATTCAAAATTCAAAATTCAAAATTCAAAATTGGTGAATTGAAGCAAGATGAGGATGTTCTAGACACATGGGCATCTTCCTGGTTGTGGCCAATAAGTTTATTTGATGGAATTGAGAAGCCCGACAATCCTGAAATAAAATATTATTATCCCACAAGCGATTTAATTACAGCTCCTGAAATTTTGTTTTTCTGGGTAGCGCGGATGGCGATTGCAGGATATGAGTATCAGAAGAAAAAACCTTTCACTAATGTTTACCTCACAGGAATTGTTCGTGACAAGCAGGGAAGAAAAATGTCGAAGTCACTCGGCAATTCTCCTGAACCACTGGAATTGATTTCAAAATACAGTGCTGATGGTGTTCGGGTTGGTATGCTCTTGTGTTCACCTGCCGGAAATGATTTATTGTTTGATGAATCGTATTGTGAACAGGGAAGAAATTTCGCAAACAAAATTTGGAATGCTTTTCGGTTAATTAATGGCTGGCAAACCGGTGATGCGGAAGTTTCTGAAAAAAATCAAATTACTATTGACTGGTTCAATTCGAAACTGAATGCTGAAATTGAAAACATCAATGACTTGTTTTCAAAGTATCGCATTTCGGAAGCATTGATGGCAATATATAAATTGGTGTGGGATGATTTCTGCTCGTGGTATCTTGAAATGGTTAAACCAGACTTTGCAGATGGAAATCCGCTGCCTATTGACAATTATACTTATAATTCTTCCATTGAATTTTTTGAAGAGTTGTTAAAACTACTTCATCCGTTCATGCCTTTTATTACGGAAGAAATCTGGCATTTGATTGCAGAGCGCGAAGAAAAAGATTGCATTATCGTTGCTGAACTGCCTATTGGCGGAAAATATGATTCATTATTAATAAAAGATTTTGAATTGGTTCAGGAATTGATTTCAGGAATAAGAACTTTTCGGAAGGAAAAAAATATTTCTCCCAGGGAAAGTTTATCTATCAGCATCCGTACGAATGAGATTTTCAATCACCAGTTTGATAATGTAATCTCAAAACTTGCGAACATAACTGAAATAAAATCAGAGAATGAAAAAATTACCGGTGCGTTTTCTTTGATGGTTAAAAACCTGGAGGTTTTTATTCCGGTAAAAATGAAAATCGATGTTGCGGCCGAGAAAGAAAAAATCATGCAGGAGATTGAATACAATAAAGGATTTCTTGAATCTGTGATGAAAAAACTCAGCAACCAGAGTTTTGTCTCAAAAGCAAAACCCGAGGTAATTGCAAACGAACAAAAAAAGAAAGCCGATGCTGAAACGAAAATAAAAGTGCTTCGGGAACAGCTTGAAAATTTAAAATAGAATTTTATTCATTCTCTTTTTTATTCAATTCCTCAAGAACCAGGCTGGTAATGTTGAGAGAATCATTTGCCAGCAGAATTCCTCCCCCTTTTTGAAATCCCAAAATAAACTGGTAGTTTTTATTGCGGTTAAATTTTTTGAGCACATCCGTAAGATGATGATGCAGACTGTCATTTAATTTTCCCTCTTCTTGTGCAAGTTCATCAGTCATATCCTCTTTGTACTTCATAAACTCCTGTTGTTTTCGCCCCAACGATTCTTCGGTTGTCTGTCTTTGCTGCTCCGTCATGCCTGCTCCCGTTTCCTGATATTGTTTTATTTCATTTTCCAAAGTTCTTCCTCTTCCCTTTAATATGATTTCAATACTGTCTTGTTTATTTTCCAGCGAATTTTTAAGCCTTATGAAGTAGGGATAGTTGTCCAGCAATGAATCTGAATTCAGGTAAACAATAGTTGCTTCCGGCAACACTAACATATCAGGTGTAACCTGCTCCGTTTCACTTTTGTGTAAATAAACTTTGTAATAGAGAAATGCAACAGCAACAATCAGTATTGCATTTAAAACTAAAGAGATATTTTTCATATTATTTTTTTTGTGCGGGTAAAGATAGAAAAGTTCAAAGTTCAATCTAACCCGTCATAAATAACCGGCAACTTTGTAGCTAACACAGCCTATCCATTCATGAAATAATACATCCCATTGCATGAGGTACTCAGCATCAGGGATAATTATTTTGTCAGGTGTGTATTGCCCGGTTCCTGATCTTTCATCAACTGAAAATGGATCGGCAGCTATTCCCTGTTTTGCAAAACAAGCCAGCGATCTTCTCATGTGAAAAGCAGATGTAATGAGCAGAATATTTTTTTCAGGAAAATCCTTTTTCAAAATTTCGGAACTCATCTTCGCATTTTCATAGGTATTCTTCGATTGATTTTCAATAATAATATCCTGTTCAGGGATGTTCATTTTTAAAATTAAATTTTTCAAAAGCTCTGCTTCTTTATATTGCTGCATAAGCAACAAACCGCTTCCACCTGTTAACAAAATTTTTTTAATTCTTTTTTCCTTATACAGTTCCACACATTTTAACAGGCGATCTGCGCCTTGTCCGAAAACAATTCGCTCCATCTCGGTATTATAATACCGCATAGAGCCACCCATCAGCACACCCACTTCGTAGGGTTTCTGTATTTCATTTATTTTTCGCGCGGGAATTTCCCATGCATGCATCACTGTGTTTAAAAGAAACGGATTCGAAAACAAAACAAGAAGCAATAAACCGGTAATCAGGAATTTTTTCTTTTTAGTTGAATTCTTTAAAAACATTCCTGCTATAATAAATGCCAATATCCAGCTAAGAGGAGAAAAAATAAAATATAAGATTTTAGAGAGTATAAAAAACATTTTCAGTTGAATTAATAGCAAACATACCCAAAATCGTTTCCGTTGAATTATTTCTGGTTAATAGTTTTTCAAAATCTGATTCCCACTCCTGTTTCAAAAAAATCGGCCTTAGCCCAATGCGACTTCAGGTTAAAGCAGACAAAATAATTTTTATGGAAATGATATTTCAAACTTAACCTGTGATAAACATTTCCATCAGTTTTTAATTGGTTGTAAAAATAACCTCCCATCTGAATCATCATCGAGAAATCAGATAAGATCATTTCATAACCGGCACTGATGCCAGCACGAGTTCCATAAACAAAACCATATTGCATTAAAGAGCCGTCTTCGAGTCGGTAAATAAGTGAATTGTCATAATGGTAATCTAACGCTAAGCCCGCAGCGCTTTTTCTTGTAAACTGTTTAAACCGCGAAACCGATAAAATCACTGCAAAAAATTGGGGTCCCATCACAGGATAAATTTGCTTGATGCCCGTTCCTATATAGACTGCATTCTTGTAGTGCTTTTTAAATTCAGGTATCGAATCTTTCACAAGAGGTTTGGTGTCTCCAAAATGTCGGGTAATGCCGGCCTGAATGGAAGCGATATTAATTCCCTGGTTGGGGGTAATGATTGCACCATTCGAAAAATGGGTAAGATTTATTCCAGTGTTAAAATCCGTTTGCTTAAACAATTTTATTTTTAATGCGGCAGCAAAATGAATTGCTGAGTTCACATGCGACCCAATGGAAACATTTTCATAATTGGTTTTGTAGTTAAAAGGCCTTTGAACATATCCTAAACCCCATCCGTAACTAAATCCGAAATGTATTTTTTCGTTAGTGCAAATCGGAAAATTAACAAACGGAATCACAGCCTGCCCGAAACCGATTTGTTCGGGATTCCCTAGATCAAAATAAAAATATTTCAACCCGATTTCAGGATAATTATAAAGCTGCTGCCAGATTTTTTTTCCAAGTGTTTTTTTGCTGACACAAACTTCAAAACCTTTAACATGATCCTTTTGCAAAGCAACAATGTTGCCCCGGTGTGCAATGATAAAACCATAATGATAGCCGGCTGAAATTTGCACGCTACTCTGAGTCATTTCAGGCAAACTCTGGGCGTAAGCAAAATGAAACGATAAAGCCTGGAATAGGATAAGAGAAAAAGTTCTGTTCAACAATTGAATATTTTTAAGCGTGCAAAAATAATTAAATCGGAATGATGGATTTCGATTATTTTCGTACACAAAATTTTTATTACATGAATGAAAAATTAAAAGCCTTTGAACGGCTGCTGAAGATAATGGACGAATTACGTGCAAGTTGTCCATGGGACAAGCAACAAACTTTTGAAAGCCTGCGCCATTTAACCATCGAAGAAGTGTACGAACTTGGAGATGCAATTCTTGAGGACAACCCTGATGATATCAAAAAAGAGCTGGGTGATCTTTTACTTCATATTGTTTTCTATGCGAAAATTGCTTCTGAGAAAAACGCGTTTGATATTACAGATGTGATAAACCGCGAATGTGAAAAATTAATTCATCGTCATCCGCACATTTATGGTGATAAGGTTGTTAAGGATTCAAAAGAAGTTTCAAAAAACTGGGAGCAGCTTAAATTAAGCGAGGGAAATAAATCGGTACTTGATGGGGTGCCTGCATCGCTGCCATCGATGGTTAAAGCTATGCGCATCCAGGAAAAAGCCCGTGCTTCAGGTTTTGACTGGGAAAAAAAAGAGCAGGTATGGGAAAAAGTTCTGGAAGAATTGAAGGAATTTAAAAATGAAATTGATAATAAAAATACTGAACAGATTAAAAACGAATTTGGTGACTTGATTTTTTCGTTAATCAACTATGCCCGGTTTGTTGAAGTGAATCCTGAAGAATCACTTGAACGGACAAATAAAAAATTCATAAACCGTTTTACTTATCTTGAAAAGAAGGCAACCGATGAAGGCAAAAAACTTCATGACATGAAATTAGAGGAGATGGATAAAATTTGGGATGAGGCAAAAGCAAAAGGAATTTGAAAAATTGTTTATCTGATAAATGCGGTGCACGCGTTTTATTTATCCTTCGAATTGAGGCTCTTATGCTTCTTTTGCGTAGCTTTACCGCTATAATAATATCAAATGGTATGTTATTTTAATTTAAAGGGAACAGTAATAAAATAAAACAACAACTCCATTCAAAAAGCTAATAAACAAGCATATTTATCATGGATAATAAACTAATTGAAAAGGTCAAAAAATATGTTAAGGAAGTTTTCGAGGAAAAGTATGATAATAGGTCAACCTACCATTCTTTTGAGCATACGCGCGAAGTAGCTGAAGCGTCTGAAAAAATCGGGAATGGCTCCGATCTCAATGATGAAGAACTCGAAACCGTTGTCATAGCGGCATGGTTTCATGATACAGGTTACATGTTTCAGCGTGAAGATCACGAGACTTACAGTGTCAAAAAGGCTGAAGAGTTTTTGAAGTCAAATAAATATCCTGATGAAAAGGTACAAAGAGTTGCCGCCTGTATTATGGCAACCCGGATAAATCATGTTCCGGAAAATTTAATGGAGGAAGTAATTCACGATGCTGATTATATCAACCTTGCCAACCCTGATAATTATAAACAATCAGAATTATTAAAACTCGAATCAGTTAATTATGGCGGTAGCGAACCATCCGAGGAAGAATGGCTGGCAGCAGAACTTAAATTTTTGCTGAATCACAGGTATTATACAGCATATGCAAGAAAAAAGCTTGAAGATAAAAAATCAGAAAACATTAAAAAGATAAAAAAGAAACTTAAAAAACACAGGGAAAATGAAGCATTAATAGCAAATAAACCTGTTGTAGCCGATAAAGAAAAAAACAAGGCTGAGGCAAAGCAAGAGAAAATACAACAGGCTGAAAATAAGGAAATAGAAAAGAAGGAAAATATAGCAATAAAAGGTTTTGAAGCTATTTATAAATTAACAGCAACCAATCACATGCGTATGAACGCCATTGCTGACAGAAAAGCAAATATAATGCTCACCTTAAACGGTATTATTATTTCCATTACGCTCAGTATAGTGGCATCTGATTCAGATTCTAACCCGCGTTTAATAATTCCAACAAGCATATTGATTTTAGTTTGTTTAGCAACTATAATATTTGCCACGCTTTCCACCCGTCCAAAAGTTACTTCAGGAAAAATAGAAAAAGAAGACATTGAAAATAAAAAAGCGAATTTGCTTTTCTTCGGAAATTTTTCCCGAATGAATTTTGAAGATTTTGACTGGGGAATAAGAAAAATGATAAGGGACCAGGAGTATCTTCATAATTCAATGATACAGGACTTTTATAGCCTCGGAAAAGTACTAGACATGAAGTTCCTTTACCTGCGCATCTGTTACAACGTATTCATGTTTGGAATTGTGTTGAGCGTGCTTTCCATTACCGTTCTCATTGCATTAGGATATTAATCAAATTATACTACCCGATAACCAGATTATTTTTTCGGTTTTTCGATTGCCTTTTTTATTAATGGCTCAAATGATATATACCTGTATTTTATCGTACCAATAAACTCATATTCATCCTGGCCCTGCTCTAATTCAGCCCAGTTAAAAACACTTGAAATTTCTTCTTTTGTATAATTAGCAAGGAGTTTTTCACTCACCAATATATATTCCGGGTCCTTAATGCTGTTCTTTAAAAGCTTATGCACAACCACTACATCTTCACCAATAAGTTTGGTAATTCCTTCAATGAACGTGGAAGTCATTTCAGCCGCATGTACAATAATTTTCAAGCAAAGCCGGTTAGAAGAAACATTCTTATGGAAATCATCAGCAAATTCATTTTGCAGTGACTCAAGCTGCTCATTAAAGTTAAAGTAAAAATTTTTACATTGCTCAATTAATTCACTTAATGGTGGAAGAGCTCCGAAACGATAAAAAAGGACTGCATCACCTTCAACCTCCCCCACCTTTAAACCTAATGTGTTTGTTCCAACAATATTTCTAAGGAGCGGTGGAATTATTTTCCTGCTAAATTCTATATCGTTTTCAGCCATAAAACGTGTAAACCCTGTTATATCGGGAATACAGATTAAAGCTTGTTCTTCATCGGATGATGCACTCATGGGTATTTCTGCGTATTTATTTCCCCATTGGGATTTTATTCTAATTACCCACTGGTTTGGTTTGTGACCTTTTCTTATCTATTTTATCAAAAGTTTAAGTTGAATTAATTTCACTATTAAATAAGTGCGCCACTCATGCCTGCTCACTCTAAGAAATAAAATAAACAATCTGACATTAATCGTGAATAAAAAATGTATTATTGTGTAATCAACTGCAATATGGATACCTCTGGTTAGCATAATAATTGCAGAAACTAAACTGGCAATTAACAATATGCTTTAAAAAAAACATGAAAACAATTATTCTTTTACGACACGCAAAATCAAGCTGGAAATTTCCCGAACTCAAAGATAGTGATAGACCTCTGAACAAAAGAGGCTTAAAGGATGCTCCTTTAATGGGAAAAGTGCTGAAAAGTCTTCAAATAACACCTGATCTTATAATAACCAGCCCTGCAGTCAGGGCAATGACCACTGCTAATATGATAGCACAAGAATTTGATTTTAAAGAAAATCAAATTCTTGTTAAACCAAGTCTCTACCTCGAATCAAAATCAGAAATATTAAAGGAAATAAATAAGATTGATGACTTGTACAATACTGTTTTTTTGGTCAGCCATAATCCCGGTTTAACTGATTTGGCGAATGACCTCAGTGGGGAATCAATTGACAATATACCTACCGCAGGTGCCATGGCAATTCAGTTTGATTGCAATAGCTGGACTGAAGTTGAAAAAAGCAAGAGTAAAAAAATGTTTTTCGAAATTCCTAAAGCTCACCGGAAAAAAATTGAAAAAACCAAAAAACAGATACTTTAACAGGGACTTAAGCTGGTTGTCCTTTAACTACCGTGTTTTACAGGAAGCGATTAACAGGGAAGTGCCGTTAATAGAACGGTTAAAATTTCTAGCCATTTATTCATCCAACCTTGATGAATTTTACCGGGTACGCGTTGCTCTGCACAGGAATATTCTTATTCTTAAAATTAAAACAAAAGAGCATGGTGCGGTAAACCGGAAAAAACTTTTGACCAAGATCAAAAAAAAAGTAGGTAAGCAGCTCAATGAATTTGGAGAAATTTACCGGAATGTATTACTGCCCGAGCTTGCTCAAAACAATATCCGCATAGTGAATGAAGAAAATGTTACTGAAGAGCAGTTAGATTTTATCAATCGTTATTTTAAATCAAAACTTTTGCCTGAACTAAAACTTGTATTTTACGGGGGAAAAAGTGATCAGCCTTTTCTTGAAAATAAGCAGATCTATTTTGCACTGAAATTAAACCTGCTTAAACCTAAGAGTAAGCATAAAGCTGAATTTGCAATTTTAAATATTCCTTCAGACAAATTGCCGCGCTTTGTTTCGTTGCCCTCAAAAGAAAATCATCATGAAGTGATTTTCCTTGATGATATATTGCGGCTGTGCCTGCATTCACTCTTTCGGCATCATGAAGTAGCAGCCTGCCATTCGATAAAAATTTCGCGTGACGCAGAATTGTTTCTTGAAGACTCCGATAACCTTGTTGATGAAATAAAAAAGAAGCTGGTCAAACGGAAAACAAATCCCCCGTCACGATTTCTTTATGATGCGGCAATGCCGAAAGATTTGCTTAAACATTTAAAGCATACGTTTCTTCCTGCAAAAGATTTTATGATACCGGGTGGAAGGTATCATAACTATGAAGACTTTTTTACGTTTCCCGCACCCGATAAGCCAAAATTAAAATACCCGGTGCTTGAAGAATTAAATCATCGCGGGCTTCATAATAAGAAATCTGTTTTCAGCGTCATTTCGAAATGCGACCAGATATTGCATTTCCCTTACCAGGATTATAAATATATAGTAAATTTTCTGGACCAGGCAGCCACAGACCCGTATGTAAAAACAATTAAAATAACATTGTATCGCGTTGCTGATGATTCAAAGATTGCCAATGCTCTTTTGAAAGCAGCTGCAAACGGTAAAGAAGTTTGGGCATTTGTGGAAATAAAAGCGCGGTTCAATGAAGTCTCAAATATTTACTGGTCACAACAGTTTATTGATGCAGGCATTAAAGTTTTTTACAGCTTTAAAAAGCTGAAAGTGCATGCAAAATTATGCATGGTGGAACGTGAGGAACGCGGCAAATTAAAACGGTATGCATACCTCTCTACCGGAAACTTTAATGAAAAGACAGCAAAAGTTTATTGTGACCATGGTTTTTTTACTGCTAAAAAAGAATTAACCGATGAAGCAAATAAAATTTTTGATTATTTCAACAATACTTCCCGCAAGCCAAAATTTAAAAACTTCCTTGTTGCTCCGTTCAATATGCGTTTAAAGCTTGAAGCACTAATTGACAATGAAATCAAAAATGCAGAATCCGGAAGAAAGGCGTTTATGATTTTAAAAATGAACAGCCTAGAAGATCATAAAATGATTGACAGGCTTTACAAAGCGAACAAAGCAGGAGTTAAAATTACCATTATCGTACGGGGCATTTGCTGCCTTGTGCCCGGTGTAAAAGGCTTAAGTGAAAAAATTAAAGTAATCAGCATTGTTGACCGGTTTTTAGAACACGGAAGAGTTTTTATTTTTCACAATAATGGCAACGAGCAGGTGTATATCTCATCTGCTGATCTCATGTCACGAAATCTCAATAACAGGATTGAATCCGCTTTCCCGATACTTGAAGATTATATTAAAAAAGAAATAAAGCATCTTATTACCCTGCAACTTAAAGATAATACCAAAGCCCGCAGGCTTAATAAAACTCAAAGCAACCCTTATAAAAAATCAACCAGCCGGAAAAAAATCCGCGCCCAGATTGATACCTATAAATATTTGAAGCAGCCTGCTGCTTTGTGAAAGGCTTATTTTTTGAATTCAAGAAAAGCTCACCCTTCACTTCAAACCAATTTTATCCATCAGTTGTTTAAACCGCGGATCAGCGTGAAGTTCATTCAGCATAGGGTATCGGATGCAAAAGATCATTCCAAGGCACGCAATTCCCATCCGCTGATCATACGTTTTATTGAGGTAATGAAAAGCTTTGTCATAATCTTTTAGCCCTGCATATATAAATGCATAGTCCATATGCAATATCACACCGGGTTCAGCTTGTTCATGCTGTTTTATTTTATCGAGACATTCTATTGCTTTGTCTATGTATCCGCCAGCAGCATAAGAATGTCCTAATGAACTAAGTCCTTTGAACGGATTACCAATGAGCTTTTGATACTTCTCTAAATTTTCAATCGCTTTTTCATAATCACCCTTGGCGAGATAGATCATTCCTTTTCCTTCAAAACCCCTGCGGAAAGACGGATCCAATTCAATCACCTTATCATATTGCCCAAGCCCATCTTCCCATCGCCCGGCAAAACAATACGCATCAGCAAGATTGCACATAAGTGGCAACGAAAGCGGATCGAGTATCACTGCCTGTTCCATTTTTTCAATAGCCTTTTCAAAATCTCCTTTTGCAATCAGGAACCATCCGTGTACCTGGTTGATGAGCGATGAGTTTAAGCTAAGGCTTAATGCTTTGTTAAGCGATGCTTCAGCGCCATCAAAGTCCCAGTTGTGAAAAAATTTAATCGAAGCCAGCGAGAGGTGTGATTCGGCATTGTTTGGATCGAGCTCGATGGCTTTAAGCGTATAGTCCTTTGCTTTCGGAAATGCTTCGCCCGGAGGCATAATACCGGTAGAACCAAGAAAGGAATAACAATATGAAAGCGCACAATAAGCAATCGCAAAACCGTGATCAAGGTGAATGACTTCTTCAAAAGTGCTGATCGCTTTGCGGATATCTTCAGGGTTCCATTTATTCCAGTAATAACGACCTTTCAGGTATAGATTATATGCTTCAATATTTTCCGTGGGCGGTTTTATAATGGATTCTTTTTTTTCACCCACTGAAAAATTTTCTTTAAGACGGTTCACTATTTTAAGAGAAATCTCATCCTGCACTTCGAAAATGTCTTCAAGGTCGCGGTCATACACCTCCGACCAGATGTGATAACCATCAGCCGTATCAATTAGCTGCGCAGTGATCCTCACTTTTTTTCCTGCTCTGCGCACGCTGCCTTCGAGCACTGCAGATACGCCAAGTTTAGTTCCTATCTGGCGGATATCTTCGTTTTTTCCTTTAAAAGAAAATGACGAAGAACGCGCAGTTACCTGCAAGCCTTCAACATGGGAGAGTGCGTTAAGTATTTCTTCCGAAATGCCGTCACTGAAATATTCATTCTCAGTATCAGCGCTCATGTTTACAAACGGCAGTACCGCAACGCTTTTTTCTGAACCTGCTTTTACGCTGATTTGTGCCGAAGTTGGCAGAACCAGTCCGTTATTCGCAATTGCATAAACTTCCACCTGCCGCTTTACATTTTTAAGGTTGAACTTTCCAAGCAGGCTTGTTTTTATTTCACTTTGATTTTTTATTTCATCATACACTTTATCGGAAATAAGCACTGATCCCGGCACCGATAATGATTCAATGCGTGAAGCCACATTTACACAATCGCCATATACACCCTGTGCATCATGCGAGATATCACCTGAGTGCAATCCTATTCTCAACTGCACTTTTGGTTCCGTTTGCAATTCCTTCTGAATTTCGATGGCACATTTTACGGCATCCAGGGCACTGCCGAAAATGCTTAGCGTGCCATCACCATAATACTGGAGAATTTTTCCTTGGTGGCCGGGAATAAATTTTTCTAATGTTTGCCGCTGGCGGTCGCCTAATACTTTTGCTTTCTGCTCATCTTCCTGCATCATTGCAGTATAGCCTGTCATGTCAGTAAACATAACGGCTGCAAGCTGCCTTACGCGTTGCGATAATGTTTCAGGATTGGATTGAATTTCCGGCATCAGGTGTTAAATAAAGATTTTAAAGATAAACATTTTTGAAAAGTAAAACTTTAGCCTTAAACCTCAACCTCAAAACCTATAGCCAAGGCTCATCATCATTCCATCCTTATAAGGCAAAAATCCTAAATCGTATTTATAATGTGCTTTCTGGTAACGGTGCAAACGTGTGATAGCCCAGCCGCTCGCTGCGCCTATTGCATAACCGGTTATCACATCAGTGGGAAAATGTTTCCCTGCCTGCACTCTGAGGTAACCTTCCACTGCAGGAACGGTGGCTGCAAATATCCACAGGCCCGTTTTCAGCCCCGGCCGCATGGTAGGATGATAGTCGGTAATCACGTTGGCAAACAAAAATGTGGCGGCTGCTGTTTGCGAAGTGTGCCCTGAGAAGAATGATTCCCTTCCGCTTGAGCCTGTCCTTGTTTCCATCGGGAGGTCGGGGTTATATACATAAGGGCGTATCCTCTTGCCGAGGTTCTTGGCTATAGTTGTTACTCCGTAATTAAAAAGATATGCTTCGGCAGCCATTATGGCAAGCGGGACAATATCCACGCTGGTATGATGCTCAGAGAGGAATACTGCTGGCAGCACGGTAATGCCCAGGAGAACGTAATCACTCGCTGTCGCTGCTGAAGTTGAATAATTTTCTGTGGCCGGGCGGTCAAAACTATTTATTGAATTTTTATCAAGGTTATTTACCTCCTCTTCCGTCAGCGGATCGTGCGGGTTAGCGGAGGTTAATATAAATCCTGCTGCATAAACGGCTCCGGCAGACAGGAGAAAAGGCCATTGTTTTTTAAATTGGGTATAATAAGGAGCATAAACAAAAGTGTGTACGTGTCCGCTGCATAGTGCGCAATAATCTTCTACAGTATCTCCCTTATGTATAACGAGTGTATCCCCGTGTTCTATATGAAGCGTATCCCCCTCAACAGTGTGCAGGGTATCCCCGGGGGTAAGCGTATCTTTAGGTATCTGCGCCTGTGAATAAGAGCTTATCAGCAATAGCGCCAATAGTATTTTTAATAATCCCTTTTTCATAAAATATATTTTTCAGAATAAAAATCCCAAGCCCACGCTGTACAGCTTTTCTTCTTTTGAAATGGCATAAGTAAAATTAACCACTGCCATCGCGAAAGGGTCCATCCACACTCCCCAGCCATAACTGCTGTGCCAGGTATCGGATGTTTCTCCATCCGTCCAAACTCTTCCCTGGTCATAAAATCCTAATAACCCTAAATAGGCAGGAAAGAGATATGTCCTGAATGGTATAAGCCTGATGCGCACATCGGCATTCAGGTATGCCGAGCTTCTGCCTGCATAACGGCTGCGCACGTAACC
>JBIOHJ010000056.1:0-20747 GCA_044448905.1 Bacteroidia bacterium
ATTATCAAAAGTGAAATATAAATTTCTTTCCCATATTTTATATTCAATATCTACCTGGTGTGATGAAGCAACAAATTCGAATGAGGAAAGGTCTAACTTAAAAGTATCAACAGGGTTAACAATTTTTGCATTAAACGCTGTATCGTTACCCGTGTTTTGAAAATAAATTATGTAATCTAAATAAGGCGGATTTGAAAGCTCTGTTGTTAAAACCGTGTCCCTGTCAACAAATATTGCATTTGGGTCAATAGAGCCTGTTGTATAAATATTCCAGTATGCATAATTGCAATAAGTATTTGCATCACCTGCAACAGGTTCGATTACAACTGTTGAATAAATTAATGTTCCTATGGGAGTTCCAGTATTTACATTTACCGTTACTAAAATACTTCCCGTTTGAAACGGGGCCAGCGAGCCAAAATTCCAAACCACCGAATCCGTTGCCACAAAATTTGCAACCGGGTTAGCCGAAACAAATGTTAAATCACTATCAGGAAAGAAAATAACCGTTGGGTTAAGAGTTGTAGTTCCCACATTTTCATAAGTTATTATGTAACTTGCATTAAATCCTGCCCGGAAATTTCCAAGCGGTGTTATGTCAACACACAAATCATTGTACACACCTGCAGGTTGATATGCAAAATCATTAAGAGAATCGGTTTGCTGGAATGTGGAGAAATTAATAAAATGATTAACTGGAACAGAGTTATAATAATTCAAAGGAGAAGTCACCATAAAGTCTCCTGTATCGAGCACATTTATATTATAAATTCCGCTGTTTTGTGAGAAACTGAATTTGCCCGTGTTTAATTCAGAAACTAAATTGTGCTTAACCAGTGACTCGCCTACATCCAGTATCTGGTTGCCATTTATATCAATAAATAATTTTCCTGAAATAGTATTAAAATTTGTAAGCTTCGCTATCCAGTAATCCCAACTACCCTGACTGTTTTCCATTTTATCTCCTGAAATGTTTGAAACGGAATTTCCACCAAGAATATACCCGCCATCACTGGTTTGTTGAATTGAATAAACTTGATCCCCATCATTTCCCCCGATTGTATACTGTCGTTGAATGTTACCCAATGTATCAGTTTTTACAATCCAATAGTCCCAAACACCATTACAATTTACCGTTTTATCTCCTGAAATGTTTGAAAGGGAATTTCCACCAAGAATATACCCGCCATCACTGGTTTGTTGAATTGAATAAAGTTCCTCATCATCATTGCCCCCGATGCTGTTCTGCCATTGAATATTACCCGAAGCATCAGTTTTTACAATCCAGTAATCATAGTCTCCATTGCTGTTTTCCGTTTTATCACCTGAAATGTTTGACCTGGAGTATCCTCCGCAGATGTAGCCACCGTCAGCGGTTTGCCGAATAGAATATAATTTATCAGTATTATTTCCCCCGATGGTATTCTGCCATTGAATGTCACCCAAAGCATCGATTTTCACCAACCAGTAATCATACGATCCGTTACTGTCTTCAGTTTTATCACCTGAAATGTTTGACTTGGAATCTCCGCCAAGAATATACCCGCCATCGCTGGTTTGTGAAATAGAATATAAATAATCTCTGGCACCTCCTCCAATCGTATTTTCCCATTGAATATTGCCTGATACATCAGTTTTTACGATCCAATAATCCCAATCCCCTAAGCAGTTTTCTGTTTTATCGCCTGAAATACTTGAATGGGAATATCCGCCAAGAATATACCCGCCATCGCTGGTTTGTTGAACTGAATAAAGTTCCTCATCCTCATTGCCCCCAATGGTATTCTGCCATTGAATGTTACCCAAAGCATCGATTTTCACCAACCAGTAATCATACCATCCGTTACTGTCTTCAGTTTTATCACCTGAAATAGACGAGGCGGAATACCCGCCAAGAATATATCCGCCATCACTGGTTTGCTGAATGGATTGAAGGAAATCATTACTGATTCCCCCTATGCTGTTCTGCCACTGAATGTTTCCCGATGCATCAGCTTTCACATCCAGTAATCCCATGCTCCATTGCTGTTTTCCGTTTTGTCACCAGAGATATTTGACGTAGATTGACCCCCAAGAATATAACCGCCATCACTAGTTTGTTGTACCGAATACAAATAATCTTCATCACTCCCCCCAATCGTATTCTGCCACTCTATCTCCTGCGCGGAAGAAAAATTAAAAAGCAGCAGGCAGGAACAAAGAAGTGTGATTGGTTTTTTCATTATGCGAAGGCTCCCCTTAGGGATTCAGGGTGCGGGAAGGATTTTGAAATCCAAATCAAAGCTACACTTAATTCACGTTCAAAAAACAAAGCACACAAAAATCATTTAAACATAGTGCAGGTGCGTAGGCTGTCCACGAAATGCAAAGTATTCCTGAATACCATAATTTACAATTATGAATGAATAAAAGTGCTGCATAAAAGGACATGCAGAAAGCAAAGTAAAGCTTCTTAAGAAAAGTAAATGCTAAACTGAAAATAAATAATTACCTCTTTCCCCCTCGCAAAGTTTTGCAAAAACTTTTTAGTAAATGGGCTTCCAGTTTTTTACCTGGTATTTATCCCATTCAGGATAAGGAACACCTTCTACAAATTTTTTACCATGCTCTTTTATCGAATAATGCCCGCCATGAGAAATGAAAGAAAATTTCCGTAAGAAACTCGCATACCTCAGGCCTGTTACACGGGTTAAACCGCAGGCGGCAAATAGTTCATCGCAGTGTATTCCTTTGGGGGCGTTGTAAAGAGCAAGCAGGAATTTGGCTTTTACAAGCAAGGATTTTTGCGATTGAAATTGTTTTTTCTGCAGCCTGTGCATTCGTTTGGCAAGGCTGTTTACATCCAGCGGCTGCGGGGCAGGAGGTTTAACTTCAGGTTTCGGTGCTTCAGCAGGAGCTTCCTTTAAAGGGATGCTGCATTCGGGCTCCGGTGCAGCTATTGCTTTCTCTTCGGGGATAATAAAATTAAGCTCGGCATTGTAAATGGCGTTAATAATCTTTTGCTGTTTTTCAATAATAACGCGCAGCTCCGTGTTACGTTTTATCACCTTCATGTACTCTTCGTAAAGCGCATCGTTTTCATCGCGCAGCATAGCTATCAAATCGTTTTTTCTTAAAACTGCCGTTCCGGTTATTCTTTTACCGGGCTTCATTACAGTTTCAATGCCTTGTTCTGTACTATCTTTTTTAATAAGCGAAGTATTCATGGTTTTGATACAATTGATAAGTATCACTCTTTACGCTTAATGTTCAAAAAAGTTCCTTTTTGTGTTTAAAAAGTGTTTTTTATTTATCAATTCTGTTAAATTAATTATCAAAAGCAGCGTTTTAATTATCAAAAATATACTCACCGTTATCAAAATCTCCTCTGCAGCTATCATCAGCTCAGTTGCAGGTATCATTTTCTTACCGTGAGTTATCATCTTTCAATATACAGGTATCATTCTCTGGCTGAGAGTTATCATCTTTCAATATACAGGTATCATTCTCTGGCTGAGAGTTATCATCTTTCAATGTACAGGTATCATTCCCTGGCTGTGAGTTACCATCTTTCAATGTACAGGCATCATTCTCTTACCGTGAGCTATCATCTTTTGGTTTACAGGTATGAAAATCTTAGCTTGAGTTATCAAAAGTCAGGCATCAGACTCGTAAACTTTGCTGTGATTGCCGTGAAATGCATCCGGAGTCTTGCTAATTTCATAATCAGAATTGAAAAGTGGGTTGTTATTTTTAATAAAAGGTGCTACAGTCTTGATAAATGCGTAGCTACTCCGGTAAAAATTACTTTCTTATTTGTAATGCAACTATAAACGCGCGAAAAACTTATACTAACATTAAGCCGGGTTCTCAATTACCATCGCACTCGCCCCGCCACCACCGTTACAAATACCCGCAGCGCCATAGCGTGCTTTGTTTTGTTTCAAAATATTAATCAGTGTAACCACAATACGCGCTCCGGAACAGCCTAACGGATGCCCTAACGAAACAGCCCCTCCGTTTACATTTACTTTGGCAGGATTGAGTTTCATCTCCTTTGTATTTACAATTCCAACAACGGAGAAAGCTTCGTTCAATTCCCAGTAATCAATATCTTCCATTTTCAAACCTGCCTTCGCAACAGCGCGCGGTACGGCTACAGATGGAGTAGTGGTAAACCATTCCGGTGCCTGTTCCGCATCGGCATACCCGCGGATGATGGCAATGGGTTTTAATCCAAGCTTATCGGCTTTTTCCTTGCTCATCAAAACCAAAGCTGCAGCGCCATCATTCATGGTGCTTGCATTGGCGGCAGTTACCGTTCCGTCTTTTGCAAAAACCGGTTTAAGGCCGGGTATCTTATCAAAGTTTACATTTTTATATTCTTCGTCCTCTTTAAAATATAACGGCTCGCCCTTTCGTTGAGGAATCTCAACGGGAACCACTTCTTCAACAAACTTCCCGGCATCCCATGCCGCTTTCGAACGTGTGTACGATTCAATGGCGAACGCATCCTGCTCACCGCGCGAAATGTTACATTCTTTTGCGCAAAGCTCAGCCGCGTTTCCCATAGCATAGCCGTTATAAACATCGGTTAACCCGTCCTTCGCCAATCCGTCAATTAGTTGAACATTACCGTATTTGTTTCCCCACCGCATATTCTCCGCATAAAACGGAACATTGCTCATGCTTTCCATCCCGCCTGCAACCACCACATCGTTATCACCGCACATAATGGATTGCGCACCCATCATAATCGCTTTCATTCCCGATGCGCAAACTTTATTTACCGTTGTGCAATGAACCGTGTTTGGCAATCCCGCAAAAATGGCTGCCTGCCGTGCCGGTGCCTGCCCGAGATTTGCCTGCAGCACATTACCCATCAGCACTTCGGTTACTTCTTTCGGGTCGAGTTTTATTTTTTCCAATGCTCCTTTAATTGCAATAGCCCCCAGTTTTGTTGCAGAAATTCCAGTCAGCTTACCGCCAAAGCTCCCCAGCGGAGTTCGTACAGCCGAAACGATATATACTTCTTTCATATTAATTATTGAATTTTTATGATGCAAAATTAGGGAAAAGCGGTCATCAATCGTCAAATCGTCACTCTGTCCGGATAATTAGCCCTATCTTTGCTGACTTTTATTTTTAATTCTATATTAAATGAACAAATTTGAAGCGTTGGGAATTCGTGATGAAATTATTCAGTCAATTACTCAGCTTGGTTTTGAAACCCCCACTCCCATACAGGAGCAGTCCATACCGGTACTGTTAACCGGCACCCGCGATTTTATTGGTCTTGCACAAACCGGCACCGGAAAAACGGCTGCATTTGGCATCCCTTTGTTGCAATTGCTCGATTTTACATCAAAAAAAACGCAAGCATTAATCCTTGCACCTACCCGCGAGCTGTGCGTACAGATTTCGAAAGACATTGTCAACTATTCTAAAGACACTGCCGATGTAAGAGTAGTGGCTGTTTACGGTGGAGCGAGCATACAAACACAAATCAGTGAAATAAAAAGGGGAGCGCAGATTGTTGCGGCTACACCAGGACGTTTGTTGGACTTAATCAGCCGTAAGGCGATAAATATTTCTACCATTAAATTCGTAGTGCTCGATGAAGCTGACGAAATGCTCAACATGGGTTTCCAGGAAGATATTGATGATATCTTAGAAAATACACCTGCCGAAAAGCAAACTTGGCTCTTTAGTGCTACGATGCCCGATGAGGTGCGTGCCATTGCAAAGAATTACATGACCAATCCCTTTGAGCTTACCATCGGGAAAAAAAATACAGGAGCCGAAAATATCGAGCATCATTATTACGTGGTTCACGCCCGCGACCGTTATGCCGCGCTCAAGAGAATAGTTGATGCCAATACCGACATCTTCGCTATTGTATTTTGCCGTACCAAAAGGGAAACACAGGAAGTTGCCGAGAGCTTAATTAAAGATAGCTACAATGCCGATTCGCTTCACGGTGATTTGAGCCAGCAGCAGCGCGATAAAGTAATGAAGCGTTACCGCGAAAAATCGTTACAGCTTTTAATTGCTACCGATGTGGCTGCCCGTGGAATTGATGTGAATGATGTTACACACGTTATTAATTACAATCTTCCCGATGAACTGGAAAGTTACACACACCGCAGCGGGCGAACCGCGCGTGCAGGCAAATCCGGAATTTCCATTTGTATCATCAACACCAAGGAGGTTTTTAAAATCAGGCAGATTGAAAAAATGCTGAATAAGAAATTTACTTTTTCAAAGATTCCCAGCGGTGTTGAAATTTGTGAGAAGCAATTGATGGGGCTTGTGAAGAAAATTCACGATGTGGCAGTTGATGAACATGGCATTGCAAAATACCTTCCATCAATTTATGAAGAATTAAATGAGCTTGATAAGGAAGAATTGATAAAACGTTTTGTTTCTATCGAATTCAACCGCTTTCTCGATTATTACCGCAATGCCAATGACCTGAACATTGATTATTCAAAGAAAGATCACGTTCGTGGCGGTGATGAAAGATACCGAAGTGGTTCACCACGCATGTTTATCAACCTCGGTTCGATGGATGGATTTGATACCGGCAGAATGTTAGGCTACCTCATTGAAACCAGCGGCCTGACCAAAGATGTTTTCGGGCGCATTGATATTAAAGGCGTGTATTCATTTATTGATGTAACGGAAGATAAAATACAGGAAGCATTAAGCTCTTTTAAGAACGAAGTGTATAAAGGCCGAAGGGTGAGAGTTGATATTTCCACCGGTCCCGGTGGCGGAAGGAAAAAACCGGAACGGCATGGCCGTTTTGAGAAATCACGCAGCCGTGATAATGAAGAGCAGCCACGTACCGAAAAATGGCAGGATGTTATGGAAAAATCAAGCAGCTGGGAAAGGAATAAAGGCGGACGAAGTTTTGGAGGAGGAAGTTCGGGTGGTTTCCGCAGCAGGGAAAAAAGAAAACGAAATAAAACTTATTAATTACCTAATCACGCATTCCGGTTTTCATATCATTGATATATGCGAATCCTGATTCAAGCAGTTAAAAAACTTTTCTCGCTTACCGGTTTTCAAATTTCACGTATCAATAGCTCAACTGATGTAGATGATTATATTCGTCTTTACGGGAAAGAGAGTATTGAGAAAAAAAACTTTTACAACATTGGTGCCGGTAATTTTTACCATCCATGCTGGACAAATATTGATAATGGCAGCGATTGGGAACCCGAACCCGATAGCCTGAAAGCCCCGCTTATTGATTACGATCTTTTTTCTTTGCAGCCGTTGCCACTTGCGGACAATGGCGCTCAACTCATCTACACCAGTCATACCATCGAACATGTTACCGATACGGAAGTTCAATATTTTTTTAATGAAGCATACAGGGTGCTTAAGCCCGGTGCAATCCTGCGAATTGTAACACCCAACATAGATATTGAATACCGCGCCTGGCGTGATAACGACCGTGACTATTGGTTTTGGCTCGAAGATTACAGCAACCCGGCTATTTTGAAACAAAAGAATTTGAGGTTTCCGCTAAAAGAAGCTTCAAACCCGCAGCTCTTTCTTACCGGGTTTGCTTCAACAGCTTCAATCATTAAAATCGAAGGCTCTTCAAACAGGATAGACGATGTTGAGCTTGAAAAAATATTTAAAGAACGCGCTTATACCGATGCGTTGGATTATTGCCTGTCGAGATGTTCAATTGAGGTGCAGAAAAAATTTACTTTTGATCATATCAACTGGTTCAACAAAGAAAAATTGTTCCGCATGCTAAAACAGGCAGGGTTCGAAAAAATGCACTTATCTGCTTACGGACAAAGCTATTCGCATGTAATGCGTAACCTCAATTATTTTGACCGCACGCTGCCTAAAGTTTCGTTGTACGCAGAGGCGGTTAAGTGAAAAATTTCAAAATCCAAAATTAATCCCACCGGTGAATGTGGTTGTTTTTCCTCTGAAAATTTCCGGTGTGTAGGATTCCACGTAAAGGCTGTCACCGGTAACATTTGCCAGTTCGACTTCCGCAAAAAGAAAACCGTCATTAATAATTTCAAATTTTGCCCCCGCAGAAATACTTTGGTTTTTCCATTTTGTAGTGTTAATAAAAGGTAAGCCATGCCCGCTGCCGCCTGTGCCAAGGTAGGGATAGTTTTCACCGGTACGGGCTAAGGTAAACGAAGCATTCACATACAATCTTGAAAAAGGATTATAGCGTATGCCAAAATAAATTTCTTCGGCATTGTCTCTCAGGTAATGACCGAGATTAAAATCGTTGGATTCGAAAGTTGTTGTTGATACAAAATGTTTATATACTTCAGGGTTTGTGCGCGTATATTCAGCAATAAAAGTTGTGTTCGGAATAAACGGATGGGATACCGCAGCGCCTGCCTTCATGCTGATGAAATTTGATTGCTTATCCGCTTCCCAAAACCTGTCTAACGAAATTTCATCGATAAAAATCGAAAGATATATATGAAGATATTTCAATTGGCGTGAACTGATATCAAAATACATCTGCGAATTTTGTCCTGTAAAATTTCCGCTGGTATTAGTCAGAGTATGGTCAGCCGATTTAAAAAAATAAACAGGGATGATATATGCCAGTTGAAATTCATCGGAATATACAATTGAATTTCCGAATGACACATTTAAGTTTTTAAAAGGGGTAATGGTGTACATATTTGCTGCCAAAAATTTAGGAAAAAATACATCACGCTCTTTTACACCTGCTACGTAACTTCGGGAAGTATCCAATACATCCGAAACTAAAAATCCATGAATATAATTAAACTCGAACCACGAAACCGGTTTTATATTAAATTTAATATGCGGAAATGACGGGCTATGTCCCGAAAAAATATTTGCGCCATGGTAATTATTTCCCCACACGAAGTGGTCTTTGATGATACCCGCATGTCCCCATTTCCAGGAATATACAATTCCTCCACGGGCTTCGCTGAAATCGCCTCCTTTGTCTTTTGGACCATTTTTGTAAACAGCACCTGTTCGCTGAGTTAAATAGGGTGGAAGTTCCAGGAACCGGCTTTCGTGATTGTCACGAAGGCTTGCGTAGATGCCAAGATGCGTTCCAACCGTGGCAAAAAACTCAGCTCCTATCCATCGATGGTATGCATCATCATTTTCGTTTTTCCAGTATTGAATTCCAGCAATCGGATTCAAAGAAAGTGTAAACAGCGAATCTTTATAATAAAAAATATCTATGCGTTTTTTAAAACTTTTTTTTCCATAAAGAAGCTCTTTATTGAAATCGCGGAGTAAAAAGTCAAGTTGCTTTTTTTCATAAACTGAAAGTTGATCATGTTTTTGAGAAGCTTCATTTAATTTTTCTGCGATCAGTTTTCTCGAATATGGTTTAATGCACGTGTTTAATGAAATGATATGCTTTATAGCAAGTTCATCCAAAAAATCATAAACCGTTGTATTACTCAAATGATAAAAAATATCCTGTGCTAAGGTAATATTTGATGAAATAATAAATAAAAAAAAGATTGTCGCAATCCTTTGCATGATAACGTTTTTGTTTGCCCGCTAAAGTAAACAAGGATAAGGGAACTAATAAAAAATCTGTAAAAAAATACGCTTAAAAAATTAGTTGCTTCGCGCGTTCCTGAATACAATATTAAAACAAATTTTTAAAAAATATTTTACATCAGTACGGAAAGGTGCTTTTTCGTATTGCTCAAAATATCTCATTTCTGATGCCATAATTTCTTCAAGGGTTTTTGGAAGGTCAGCATAAAAGGGAGGAATTAGTCCCGGCTTGTGCTTAAATCGTTTTTGAATCAACTCTTCGGTATACAAACTTAGATATTGTTTGCTTAGGGGGCGAACACCTACCAGCTTCACATCTCCTTTCAAAAGGTTAATTAACATCGGTAATTCATCCAGCCAGTATTTCCTGAAAAATTTTCCAATGGTTGAAACACGAAAATCATTTTTGAATTTGCCACCTTCTTTCAGCGAATTTTTCTGGTAAACGTATTCCTGAAGGTATTCGGCAAAAGCATGCATCGTCCTGATTTTATATACAGTTATTATTTTTCCATCTTTTCCGTAGCGCTTCATCCGGTAAATGGGACCGTAAGAATTTTCATCATCATATGAAGGCTCCTTTACTTTTTTTGCAACAAAGTATAACCTGTTGCCAATTAGTTTTTCCTCAATTACATGAAAGCCGCAGCAATATAATCTTCCCATCGTTTCAGTTTTCGATAACACCCGGTTACGCCCTGCGGTTATTTTAAAATAAATTTTACGTGTCACAGGAAGTTTGGGAAAAATCCTTTTTAGAATAAAATCAAAGGCATAATAAATATGTCCAAGCACAACGGGATATTTTCTCAGAATCCGGTTTTTACGTGCTGTCTTAGTTTCAACCGAACCAATAAGTATTCCTTTTGCAGGGAGCTTTTCGTTAACACACTCTAAATATTCGTTAATCTTGTGAATATCATTAATCCGCTTAAGATTTACGATAGCTTTAAAATAATTGTCCGACAGCGAATCAATGTTAAACATGCTGTTGGCAACCGTTACCAGGGTTTTCTCATCATCGGTATCCACATGTTCTGAAATAAAATCAAAAGCGGTGTTTCCAACCTCACCAATTATAGAGTCATTCAGGTGGTTGTATTTCCTGAGATCACGTATTTTAACATCCGGAATTTGTAATTCCTGAAGGTAAGGGTTATGCATAAAAGGTCTCTGTCAAAAACGGATATGAAAAAAATATGCCAACGAAAGTACAAAATAATTGTGTTTTAAAAACTATTTAGTTGTGATTTCTGAAAAAAGTTATAAACAAAATCTCTGAAAAATTTTGTCATTTTTTACTTTTTCAAACAGAGTAAACATTAATTAAGGTAAACTTAAAATTTGGAGCAGTAAGTTTTTTAGGTTGTACGCCTTATCTTAAAAATTCAAACTGCAGGTAAAACAGCAATTTTAAAACATAATATTGCTGTGAAAATTATTTTTAATAAAGGAAGCTTCATTACCGGCTTTTACCGCGCTATCCGGGTAATTTTCAAAAAACCAGGTCATAAAGGCGCAAACATCAATTTTATCATTCAGCATTAACGTTTTCCTTGATTGCCACAATTCGGTTATTTTTTTTTCTGATAAAATCATCCTAATCTTTTCATAAAGTTGTTCGGGCTTATCGGGATTAATTGCATAGCCCAACATATATTTATTTTCCAATTCATCAAGGTAAGAAAGCCGTCCGGCAAAATCATTAAACCGGATAAATGGAACTCCCATTATTCCTGATTCAGCGGCCATGGTCTGGCTATCGCCAATAAATATGGAAGCAAAAGCCATTACATGATGTATGTGAAGCGGATTGATTTTGATGTGGTATTTTTCTAATTGTGAAGGAAGCGTTCGTTCAGAAGAAATAAAAATTTTCCCATGTGGTTCAAGAATCTTTATAACGTTTTCAGCAATTGTATTGTCAATCCCCCTGATGCCCACATCATGGTGTGCCACGAGCTTTGCAAAACGTAATAGAAAAAACTTCTCATCGGGAGAAAAATATTTTCGAACCAATTCTTTATCCGGAATAAAATAGCGCGGATGTAAATAACTTAATTCGTGATAACCTTTGTATTTAACTGACTTGTAATTCCATTTTCCTATCTGGCAAACATCCGGGCACAAAATATGAGTTGCGAACGGATAACCGATAATTGCGGTTTTTTTTATAATATTAAAATCATCTTCGTTTACAATGATGCTTTTTATTCCCAGCAGCTTTCCCGAATATGCAATTATGATTGAGGTTCCTGCAACGAAATCAGGTTTGAATTTTTTTAACAGCTTGTAAATGCCAATGTTTTTGTTGACAAATTGTTTTAACAAATCAAATTTATTTTCAATTTTTTTTGAAGACTCAATTTTTACCGCAATGTCTTTAAGCGGGCTGTTTTTTATTAAGTCATCCAGGACATCTTTATCATTATATGAAATCAATATTTCATGCGCATTCCTGAGTGATGCAACAACATTCTTGAAAAGATGAAAATGCGCAGGATGAGCAAAATGAAATACCATTCTCATCACTTAAGTAAATTTAACCGCCTTAGCCTGAATATTAATGCTGTTTTAAAATCAGGAACTGTATTATATGACGAATTTGCGTTGTTGTTTTTGATTCTTTCAAAGTTTCCTTTTTCAACGATATCCAAAGCACGCAACATTGCAGCGGAAGCAATACGGTAATTTTTGTTTACAATAGTCTTAAAAGTATCATTTTTTTCAACCGGAAATCGTTCCTGCACAATGATATCGCCTGAATCAATGCCCTCATCAACAAAGTGAATGGAAACCCCAGTTTCTTTTTCTTTTTTAAAAAGCACCCAAAACGGAGTTAACCTTCCGCGATTTTTCGGAAGCAAAGCATTGTGCCTGTTAAGCACACCTGATTTTGGAATATCCAGTAATTCTTTTTGCAATATAAACTGACTCTGATTAATTATTATATCCGGTTGTAAGCTGCGTAAAAATTCTAAAAAAAATTTTGAATTCGGGTTGTCCGTTTCGCAAACAGGAATATTTAAATGCTCTGCCATTTTTTTTAGCGAAGGTGATTTAATGAATGAAAAACATTCAGCTAATTTTTTCCTGGTTTTATAATAAATAGTTTTCCATGTGTTCTCCAAAAAAAAGGGAATTCCCATGATAACCATCAGCGTGAAAAGGTAAACTATCTTGGAACGGTCTTTAGCGATTTTAAACCGATTACCTTTCGCTATTGCAATTCCAATAATATCGTTACTGCGTACTTTCATAATCTCATGAAAGAAGGAATTGGTATATACCGGGTCTTCCATGGTGATAATATAAATTTTCATAAAGTGCAAAAAAATTTATTATAATATTCTTTGACTGTAATAAACTTATAATTCCTTTTTACATACCAGTTTATCATCTCTTCATAAAGCGGAATCGCAGCTTTACCGAGATTCTTTATTTTTAGCTTTCCTCTTAACACATCGGCAAACAAAAAGGAAATAATATTATCAGATCTCCGTGTAATCACTCTTTCTTCGGTTTCTTCATTCAGAAATTCATTGGGATGAATATCGAAAACTAGGGGTTTACCGGTATATGAAGTTTCGTTGTGTAAGAGATTCCTTTGAAGTTTTGTGATTACCGGAAAAATCCTCATGGTAGTTCCAACATAAGGAAATAATAAAGCAGTGAGCGGAACTTCGACCAACGGGCCTTTTCCGCGCTCAAATAAATTATCCTGCTTTGTACGATATGGTTTGCGGGGAGCGGTCAGCCATTTAAGTTTTTTAATTCCACCGAACGATAAGAACATATCGAAACGTTGCGAAGCCACAGAGCTGTCAATTTTAAAGCCTGTTTCGGCAAGCGCAACCGGAGTATCTCTGTTAACACGTAAGGCAGGCGCGCGAAATGAAATTACCTCCATTCCTGCTAAATCTTCAAGCAATTGTTTTGAAATCCTTAAATGTTCAACTTGTTTTTTAAACGGCATTACATCAAATGCCTCCTTTACTTCGTGCGAATATCCGTGCGAGGCAACTTCATGCTCATGTGGAATCATTTTTACAACATCTGGAAATTTTTCTGCCATGTAACCTGTGAAATAAAACGTGCTTTTTACATAATGCCTTTTATAAATATCAAGAAGAATTGGCATCCCCTCTTCCAGAACTTTTTGTCCTGTTTCATAACGAAGGCTGTTGTGCCAGATGGAATGATCTTCCACATCATTGGTAAGCAGGCAATATTTTTCCACTAAGTGTTGATGTTAACTTTTATTTTCATGGCAACCAGCAATTCTGAGAGTCCCAGAAACATCCATGCATTAGACCATCGCATGAATGAATTTTTAACCGTATAGTTTTTGAATTTTCGAAAATAAAAAAACCCTTCTGGACTTTGCATATTCTCAATCATCCATGTTGCAAGATTTTTTGCAATTATTGAATCGTTAAACCGTATGAGCGTTAAAATAGATTGCGATGCTGCGGTGCAATCAATAGGAAATTTTTTTTTATCAGTGAATTTTGGGATTTTGTTGTCTTCGAAAAAATTTTCTTTGTAGAATTTATAACCTTTTAGGAGATTTGATTGAAACGTTTGATCGTTACAGTATGTTATGTATTCATCTAAACAATCCAAAACATACCCGGTATGATAATTGTCTATCCAGCCTCCGGTGGCGCTTGTTGAATATAACCATCCTCCATCATTTTGTTGATGATTGATTACAAACTGGACAGCTTGTTTTGCTTCTGATTTCAGTTTTTCATTTTGTGTTAAATTATAAGCGTGAGATAACAATCTTACACCTTTCATGCTTGCATTAAAAATAACCTGCTTGTCAAATGGCGAATAGGAATAACAAAAATTATTCTCTGCATCATATGACTTGTGAAGATCATTCAAAACAAAATTGGATGCACTCACAATTAATTCATGTGCTTTAGTATTATTTGTTGTTTGGTATGCCTGAAACAACGCATTGGTTATTATTCCTGTCGTAACAATAGTCGGTTGATATGACTGAATTTTTGAATACCTCGCTTCCCAGTCAAAATCATAACCCCAACAAGCCCCGTGAAAATTTGCAGGGATCAAGGTTGTAAGCTCATCCACTAAAAAATTTATCTTTTTTTCATAATTATTTTTTTGTTCAGGGTAAATTTTAATAAAGTTGGAATATGCCTGAATGCATAAGCCCAATGTGACAGGGTTGTATCCTTTCTGAATAAACAATAGTGGTCTGAGATTTAAAGGGCTGCGTTTCACAGTTTGTTGTGCAGCAAAACGAATAAGCTTATTCGATCTTAAAATAGGCAGCTTGAACAGAGGTGATTTTAATGCATCGTAAGGATCGTAGCCTTTGTAATCATTCGATTCAATATACTTTTGAAGCTTCTGTATTGCCTGCAATAGACACTCATTCATCATAGAGTTGTTACAATGAAATTACTTTTCCCTTGTCCGAGATACTTTCAAGCACTTTAAAAGTTGCGAGGGTGGATAAATAAATATCATCAAATGAAATAGGGGAGGGCTTACCTGTTTTTATTGCATCGGCAAAAGCTGCAATTTCATTTTTATGTCCTTTATCCTGGGTTTCCGAAAAAGTAGTTTTGCCTTTTCCGAATACATCAAGCTTTTTGAAGTCATTACAGATTGCAACTTTTCCAGAGCCATATATTTCAAAGTATTCTTTTGAAATATTTTTATTTCCATTTGAAAAATAAGAAATAGCGGCAATGCTGCCATTGGCAAATGAAAGATTTATAATTAGCGAATCATCAAGGTTAAGTGAATCGGATAATGAATTTGCAGATACGCTTGTGATTTTAGCTCCGGCAAGATGCATACACAAATCTATAAAGTGACAAACTTCACCCAAGATGCGCCCTCCACCCGTTTCCGGATTATGAATCCAGTGATCTTTAGGAACCACACCGGCATTAATGCGGCATAGTATTGATTTAGGCATGCTGTCATCAAATACATTTTTTATTTTCTGAGTCATCGGTGCAAACCTCCTGTTAAAGCCCAGCATAAGTCGCGCATTGTTTTTAACATAAGCTGAGCGGATATTTTCCAACTCATCTAACGTAAGGCATAACGGCTTTTCGACAAAGACATTTTTTCCTTTTTCAAGGCTTTTCAAAACATAGCCGGCATGTGTATCATGACGCGTAGCAATGAAAATGGTGTTTACATCTTTATCATTTATAACTTCATCAGCATTGCCTGATGCTCTGGCAAAACCATATTTGTCTGCCAGATTGCGGGCATTATGAGGGCGTGCTGTTGCAATATTTACAAAGCTTCCCATTCCCTTTAATGCAGGTAAAAGAAAATTCTGACCGAAAGAACCTGCTCCAACTAAACCAATGTTCATATCAGCAGCATTAACTTTTTTATCTGCGATAAGAACAGATTTTTTTACTTCTTTATTCAAATCATATTTTAATGCAATTCCCAGGAAGGGCTCTGACTTTTCAAGAATTAAATCATAAGCTTTGCCGGCATTTTTAAAATCAAAAGTATGTGTGAGAATATTCTGAAGATTAATTTTTTGTTCAGCAAGCAAATCAACAAAAGCCTGCATGTTGCGGTTTTCAGTCCATCGAACATAACCATAAGGATAATCAATTCCCTGTTCTTCATACTCTGAATCGTAGCGCCCGGGACCATACGAACATGACATGCGCAGATCCAGTTCTTTCTTAAAATAATTTGAACGCTTAAACCCGGTGGGAACACCCCCAACAATTATAACTTTTCCTTTTTGCCTGCAAAGCGAGCCGGCTAAATCTACAGGGTCGGTTGAGTCGGTGCCTGCAGTAATGATAACCGCATCACATCCATGCCCGTTTGTGTATTGCAAAATCCTTTGCTCTAAATCATCTGCCTGTCTTGAAATGGCAACGCTGCATCCGTTAATTTTCGCAAATTCAACCATCTTTTCATCTACATCCACACCAATGGTTTTTATTCCGGCAGCATTTAATAATTGAATGGTGAGTTGCCCGACAAGCCCTAATCCTATCACTGTACAGTTTTCACCAAGCCGTAAATCAGCCTGGCGGACTCCCTGCATGGCAATGGCGCCTATCGTTGTAAATGCTGCATCGTTTGGTGAAACCCGTTTATCAACTTTTACACATAGATTTACAGGCACTGCCACCACTTCCGCATGATTGGCTGTATTGCCTCCGCAGGCAACAAAGTCACCGACATTGAAATTTGTTACATCATCGGCAACAGCAATTACTTCACCAGCGCAGCTGTAACCTAATGTTACGGGGGTATCTAATTTATTCATCACCATACGGTATGTATCCTTCAGACCAAAAGTGCGAGCCGCATCCAGCACTTTTTTTACTTCCTCTTTACGTGCTTTTGCTTTTCCTATGTAACCAAGCCTTGAATCTTTAACAGTCTTTCCTTCGGTGCCCGAGCTGATTATGGAATAATAATTCCGTACCAAAATACTTCCTTTTAAAAGTGCCGGAAAAGGCACTTCAACCAGCTGCATGATGCCGTTTTTTAAACTTTGTGTAAGTTGTTCCATCTGTCCTTATTGGAAGGCAAAAATACTTTAAAAGAAATTATCAGTATTTAATAATCGGGAGTGATGAGAAGGAACCTAACTTTGCGAGGTTAATTAGTATCATGAAGTATACGATTTTTGTTTTTATGGTAATTGCAGTGACCACCTCCTGCAAACCGGAAAAGAAAGTAAAGATTCATCCCGAAATTGAAGAAGCTCCTGTAGTGGGGGGCTATGATATTTCTTTTAATGCAGGAAGAATTTACAATTCGGTGGTATGCCGGAATGATGTGTCACAATCGTACGCATTGTATCTTCCTCCGGATTATGACACTGCCAAAACATTTCCTGTAATTTATTTTATTGACCCGCATGCCGATGGTTTAATGCCGGTAACAAAATATAAAACGCTTGCCGAAAAATTTCATTTCATTTTTGCGGGTTCCAATAATTCTAAAAACGGGAATACCCTGGAAACAAATGCTGCGTTTATTAATAATGTGATTGAAGATGTGAGACATAGGTTTTCAGTTGATGACAGGCAGCAGTATGTGGCAGGATTTTCGGGCGGCTCGCGGGTGGCTTCGTTCATTGCGCTCAATTCGGGTGAAATAAGAGGAGTGATTGCGATGGGAGGAGGAATGGTGAAGATCGAAAAAACAACTTCATCTGGATTTTATTATATCGGAATTGCCGGCTTGGAAGATTTCAATGCTACTGAAATGATTTCACAGAAAGAATTGTTTAGCCGGATAGGATTGAAAAATGATTTTTTAATGTTTGATGGAAAACATGAATGGTGCCCGGTGGATATTTTGAATACTGTAATTACCGGGTTGCAATTTGATGCGATGCAGAAAAAAATAATTCCTTATGACAAAGCAATGGTTGAGAATTTTATTGTGGAAAGTAACCGAAAGGTTAATGAGTTGAAAAAGAAAAATCAATTGACAGAGTTGAATGATTATTATTCGTTGGAAATAAATTTTCTGAAGGGGCTTGCGGATGTGGAAAAACTTACGGTTGAAAAACTTGAGCTTGAAAATTCGGGTAAGTATATTAAAGCAAAAGAAGAAAAAGCGAATGCAGAAGCCAGAGAAACTGTTTTGAAAGAACAATATGCACAATTGTTTTTGGAAAAAAATTCCGGATGGTGGAGCGATGAAATAAAAATGCTGCAGAAGAAAGCCGATAAAGCAAAGAATGAAAACGAAAGGCTGCTTTACAAACGCGTGATTAATTATCTCAGTTTAGTGGCGTATATGTATTCCGACCACAGCATTAAAAACAATGACCTTGATGGAGCAAACCGCTTGCTGGATATTTATAAAATGATTGACCCGCAAAATTCCGAGCATGCTTACCTGCATGCAAAAGTGGCTGCCAGGAAGAATGAAACCGAAACCGTTTTTACATTTTTAAATGAAGCAGTTGATTTGGGGTTTAAAGATTTGGAACGGCTGAAAACGGATAATGATTTTTATGTTTTGAAAAATAATTCTGAGTTTGCTAAAGTGGAGTTGAGGATAAGGCAAAGTAATTAAAACACCGCCTTGATTCAATCAATTAAAATTTTCTTTCCGGCTGCTTGATTTCCGCCTGTGACTAAAATCAAATACATTCCGCGGCTGAGTTTCGAAACATCTATCTGTTTAGTTAAGATTCCTGATTGAGATATTAAATTTTCATGATAAACAGTTTGCCCCAATAAGTTTTTTATTTCCAAAATAAAATCCTGATTTTTGTTTCCGGCATTAAAAGAAATATTTATAAAATCATTTGCAGGATTAGGATAAACAGACAATGAATTTGCGACTACTGAATTTTCATTTACCGGGTTAAACACAAACGGATATGGAAACGAACTTGCAGTGCATCCATTTGCATCGGTAATCACCACCGTATAATTTCCATTGATGGTTGCATTATAATTTTGATTGGTTGCTCCGGCAATCAGGCTTCCGTTCAAATACCATTGATAAGTATTTCCAGGTGTTGACGAAAGTACATTCAGATTCTGTGAAATGACAGGCGCTGTAGGAGGGGAGTTAACCGTGATGTAATTCAAAAGCGTAATGGAATCATTTCCGTTTGCATTGGAAACAACCAAAGTCACATCAAAAGTTCCTGCAGTATTGTATGTGATGACAGGATTTTGCAGAGAAGAATTTGGAGGACTGCCGCCCGGGAAAATCCAGTTCCATGCAGAAGGAATCCCCGAAGTTAAATCAGTAAACGAAACAGAATTGCCTTCGCAAACCGAAACTGAACTTGCATAAAATCCGGCAACAGGTGCGGAAGTTGAGGTCGCATTCAGATTTATATTATCGAGATATAAAACATTTCCATAATGCCCGCGGTTCTGAAAAGATACCATCACATTTGACTGACCAATGTACGCACTCAAATCAACAGTATCCGTTCTCCATTGCGTTGATGATGGCACAAAATAATTTGTATTGTCAGGTGCAGTAGCGAGCATAGTTCCACCTTTAGTATACTCCTGTGTGAAAGTAATTCCGCAATCGGTTGAAACGAGAATAGCCAGCGTATCAGTGTAAGAAGCATCATAACGCGCATACGCCACATCGAAAGTAAGCTGAGTTGAAGCGAGGTTCGTGAAATTATATTTCGGAGTTCGCAGCTCGTCATAAAATCCACTTACATCATAATCAAAATTATTAAAGCTGGTACACGAAGAACTTAGTCCAAAGCCTCCTGTTGTATTATCTTTTGCCCAAACAACATTATCATTTCCGACATCCACATTCTGCCAGTTGCTTGGAACAAATACTGCACCCTGGAATCCTTCAGCCAAAGGTAAAGCCTGCGCTGCGGTAACATTTATGAAAGGATTCTGCACAATTGTATTTGAGCCTGAAGTATTGGTTACAGTTAAAGTAACACTGTAAGTACCCGGTGTTGAATAGCTGATTACCGGATTTTGCAATGTAGAAGAAGAAGGTGTGCCACCCGGGAAATTCCATTGCCATGAAAACGGTGTTCCGCTGCTGAGGTCAGTAAACTGGACTGCGGTTCCCGCGCATAAAATATTTTGTGAAGAGGAAAACGCAGCAACAGGTGCCAGCGAAGTATTTAAAGAAGATTCCCACACTCCACGCCCGTAATAGCTCACACGTAAAACACTTGCCGATGTTCCGTTATTGTAAATCATAAAATCCGTGATGTCGGCAATGGTAGGAAGTCCGTTTGAATAATTCAGCCAGCTTGACATTGAATTATTTTTATAGTAAACTCCTTTTGCAGTTCCTACATAAATTGATTCATCAGTCGAATACACATCATGAATAACCCGTATAATATTTACATTCGGAAGATTGTAGGTAACATTTGCCCAGGTAACTCCTTTGTCATCCGAACGGTACACTTTGCTTCCGCACGAAACATAAACTACATTCGTATTATTAGCGATGGGAGCAATACTCGCCCAGCTTCCAACACCTATTGGTGTAGGGTAATTTACAAACGTAGGGGTGTTAAACTGGTTGGTTGCATCATCGCTGCGCCATAGCTGGTTAGCGGTTGTTACAACATAAAGCAAATTTGCATTGGCTGGATTAGAAGCCATGGCGCGTGCCTGCTGGTTAAAAGTAGAAATCGGAAACCAATACGGAATACCGGAATATAAATTGTCAGTGCGGTACACATTCATGTTCTGTGCAAA
>JBIOHJ010000057.1:0-20537 GCA_044448905.1 Bacteroidia bacterium
ATAATCTGTGATGCCTGTTGTATTCAAACTATTCACATAAAATACATCGTCATTCAGTTTCGAATACATTGCCCATGCAGCAATTTGAAATTCACGGTCGGGCTTAACTTCCAAACCGACTTTCAGGTTAAATTTATTATCGGTATTGAGAAGAAAAATATTACCGACCGCAACATCGGGAAACAAAAACGGATTTTCACCATTCAACGAACGGGTGCTGTTTTTAATAACGTTACCGCTTAATTCACCGAACACCGACATTTCATCCTTTATCAAAGGATATTTAACATGGGCAAATGGGTAGAAATGCCATTTCGATTCATCATAAGCCGATTCGACCACCACATTTCCGCCAACAGAAATAATCAGGTTGTCCTTCACAAACTCGTAACGAGGCTCTAACCTGAAGAGTGTACGTTTAATGGTTATCGGCTCGGCTACAATTTGAATACATGGCATGCCGGGCGGGCAGTAAGAACCCGGAAATTCACTGTTCGATGGATTAACCGAGATATCCGCTTTTAAATAATGATTGTTATCGAAATGTTTTCCGATCATACCTCGCAGATTGAAATTGGTTTCGGCTTGTTCAAGGTTATCAGAAAATCCATAAAATCCAATTTCAGCTTTATAATCAAGCAACGACTTGCTGTTATGCGAGGAAGCAATATCAAAATCGCCATACACCGTTCCCATCTGATGCTTTGTATCTTTTTTAGAATACATTTCAGGCGGTTCCGCATAACCGTAATAATGTACCACATCGCGGTCATATCCTATAGTACCTGACAAAACGGAAGAAGAAAAATATTTTTTACCGAAAAAATCAATTTCGTTCTCAGAAAAACCGGGAAATCCAAAATCTTTTATTTTACCGCTCGATGAAAGATGTTTAAAATGTACCCCTGCATCAAATTCTTTTGAGCGCAATGCATGATAAAATATTTCACCGTAAGGTGTATTATAATTTCCATACCCCCCCTTAATAAAACCACGATAAAGCTTTTTGATATTTTCATCTTTAATCTTCACGGGCTTAATAGGAGTTATATTATAGTTGCTTTCAAGTTTCTGCGATTCGATATTGTAATTCATATCAGGAGCTGTGAATGCCGAAGTGTCGCGTTGCGGCACATCCGAAATTTTAATAGCATCCGACAACGTTGGCTGATATGCTTTCACTACTGTTACCTGCTCGTCACCCACATCACCGGTTTTTTGCTGCGCAGAGAGTAACGAGTAATGAGCAACGAGTATTAAAAAAAGAAAGATATTTTTTTTCATTTATTGTTTATTGGCATTTGTATGTTTTCCATTATTAACTGCTACTACAATTCAATTTTCATCCAACGTATCATTTACAGCCGGTATCAGCAATTCTTTTTCTTCAATTTCTTTCCGTTCAATTTCCTTTTCAGTCGAAATAATTGCATCATAATTTAGCTGTGCTGTTGATTTTAAATCTTCAGCATCGTCAGGATTCTTTTCATAATTTTCGATAATGCTTTTTAATGTATGTTTTGCCTGGAAAGTATCTTTCAGTGCCAGGTAATTATCGGCAAGCAGGATAAAACTTTTTGCCACCCAGTAATCATAAGCTGGTACCTGGTTAATCACTTCAAAACATTTTTTCTGAGAATCTTTAAAATTATTTTGCAGGTGTGCAATTAAAGCAAGACTATATTTTGCTTCGGCCCCCATCGCACTGTTAGTAATTTTAGAAATGGCTTTAAATTCGTTGATTGCATTTGAAAGGTCTGAAGTTTCAAGAGCCGATTTTCCGTAAATCAAATGCGCTTCATGCAATTGCTCTGCAACAGCTTTGTCCTGAGCAAGAACTTTATGCGCATACATAATTGCAGCGTCATATTTTTTCAGGAAAAAATTACAACGCATTTGCCCGGTTTGAGCAGCAATGATGTTGTCTTTGAAATCAGCCGTTTCTTCCAGCTCATGAAATTGCGATAAAGCTTTTTCATAATTTTTGTTTTTGTAATTAATTGTTGCAGCCTTCAAAAGTGATTTTTCTGTAAAAACATTTTTGGGCTTTTCCAGGATAGTTTCATATCCATTAATTGCGCTCTCGAAATCCTTTGCTTTATAATCACATTCTGATTTATAAAATGTGGCATTTAAAACAAATACTCCCTCTGGGAACCGTGCTAAATAATTTTCAAAATCCTTAGTTGCAAAATCAGTTTCGCCCTTCAGGTAGCGCTGTTCGGCTGCTTCATAGGTAATAGAATCCTGCGCGCCCGAGCTGATGCTTGCAAACGGAACCGTTTTCACATATTCGAAATACCCATTGGGGTTTCCTGAACTGACATAAATATTTTTTACCTGGGTTAATGCTTCGGTTGCTTCAGGAGTGGAAGGATAATCTTTAATAACCTGTTTGAAAACATTAAGTGCCTGTTCATCTTTTTTATCGTTGTAATAAATCAAAGCAACATTTAACTTTGCTTTTTTCACATAATTACTTTGCGGATAGCTGTTGATTATCTTCCGGAATTGATATTCTGCTTCACTGTTTTCATTTAATGCGAGCAATGCCGAACCTCTTTCATAAACAGCATCGTCCACGTAAGATGATTTCGGATATTTGGTAGCCAGCTGCGTCATGGTAGATTCTTTTGTTTTAATATTTCCTTCGATTCCCTGAATCATTCCTTTCTGAAATAAACAATAATCAGAAGCTTTTGCATTGTTTGTAATTGCATCGGAATAAAAACTCTGCGCATTCGCATAATCCTTTTGCATAAAAAAGGCATCACCAATCCGTATTAATGCATCATTATAACGGCCGGCATCGGTGGCAATCTTGTTTTTAATGTACTTGCGGAACCAGGTTTGTGCATCGCTGTAATTTTCCTGCTTGAAATAACAGTAGCCAATGCCGTAGTTCGCAGTATTATAATTGGAAAGATTAATAGACTTGGGATTAAAAATAAAAATGCGGTATTCTTTTATCGCTTCGTCAAATTTTTGTTGCTCATAAAGCGCTTCGGCTTTCCAGTACATAGCGAGAGCCTGTATATCAGGGTCTGAATTCGTTACAATTGCTTTATTGAATAAGCCAATCGCTTTTTCTTTATCACCATCATTGTAAAATTCTATTCCCCTGTAATAGGCTACTTTCTGGTAAGCGGCTCTTGCTGTTGCACTTTTATTTGTTACAGTTTCCAAAACAGCCAATGCATCTTTATAATTTTTTGTTGTAAGATAAACCTGACCGAGAAATTCGTTGGCGCGATCAATATTTTTCGACTGGGGAAAATTTTTAATAAAATCCCTGAAAGCATTTACAGCAACAGGCTGATAATTTAACTCGTAAGAAAGTTTTGCATAATTAAACAGCGCATCTTCTTTTATGCTTTTATCAAAATCCATTTTCGAAGCAAACTGGAAAGCATTACGTGCACTCTCTTTATTTTTTTTCTGAATAAAACAGTCGCCAAGATGATAATATGCATTTTGCGCAGTAATGTCTTTCACATTTACAACTCTTTCAAAATCCTGAATGGCTAAATCATACTCAGCCATTTTATACCGGCAAAAAGCAATTTGATAATAATCTTCGCGGCTCGGCTGCGGAAAATTTTTACGGTAATCATCGAAATATTTTAACGCATCTTTAAACTGGTTTTTGCGGTAATACGATTCCGCAACCAGTCTTTTTATGTCGGTAGCATTCTGAAGCTTTGGATTTTCTAAAAGCGGAACTGCATAACTTACCAACTCATCGTATTTACCCTGCTCATAATAAATCTGAACAATATAATAAGGAACCAGCACGCCAAAAGTTTCCGAATCTTTCAGCTTCTGAAAATTTTCGAGCGCGGTTGCATAATTATTATTTGCATAAGCAGTATGTGCGTAATAATACAAAGCAGCCGTTTTATATTTCGATTCAGTATTGAGGATAGAATGAAAGCTGCTGTTCGCTTTCTGCATATCGCCTTTTATATAGTAGCTGTAGCCGAGCTTAAAATAATATTCGGCAATCTCTTCATTGTTTAATGTTGATATGTCTGTTTTTTCAAACCATTCAATGGCTCCTTTGTATTTTTTTTGCTTGTAATAAATTCTACCCATCTGAAAATAGGAATACTTCGCATACATATTCTCGGGATGGTTTTCGATAAATGATGCTAATTTTTTTTCAGCATCGGGATGAAAAAGCTCAACAGCGCATATTGACAAAAAATATTCGGCATTGATATGGTTTAAGGAATGAATGTCAGATTCAGCTATATATTTTTCAAATTCCTGCGCGGCAGCGCTGTATTTTTCCTTATTAAACAACTCAACGCTTGATTTGTAATTCCAATCGGGATCGGTATAAACAGCTGTTTGCTGTGAAAAAACCGGAACAGCAACACCAATAAGGAAGATGAAAAGAAAAAAAGATTTTATATTGATTTTATATTGCATAATAATCATAAATAATGAAGCTGTGCGAAATTAATTTTAATAAACGGCAGCATATTTTGTTTTATTATCCTTAACAGATATTTTATGAACATAACATTGCGCAAAACTCAGTATAAGGTGGCATGAATTTTTTATGAATTAAATAATCATAAAACAAAAAATATCAAAAGCATTTTAAACCTTTTTATTTACCCACGATCATAACAACAAACAGAAAAACAAAAATTATAAATAACATGAAAACAAAAAAAATTATTCCGGCAGCAGTAATTGCAATAGCTCTTGCTTCCATCTTCATCACCGGGTGTAAAAAAGACAAAGAGGAAGATTCAACAACCGGTTCCGATTATACCTCAGATGTACGGATTATGTACGATCAGTCAGTAGCCGATGCTTCGTTTGATGACGCGGGCAATGTAGCTGATGAAGGCGTGGCACGCACTACCGATCCCAATGCGCAAAATATTCAGCCGCTTCAAACATCGTGCGCAACAATAACGGTTGATACCGTTTCTATTCCGCACACAGCAACCATTGTTTTCAGCGGAACACCTGCATCACCGTGCTTATGCAATGATGGAAATTACAGGACAGGAACCATTATTGTATCATGGACGGCCAAATACCGTGATCCCGGCTCTTTTCATACCATAACTTTCCAGGATTACTATTTAAATTTTAATAAAATTGACGGAACAAAAACGGTTAGCAATAATGGTGCTAATGGTTCGGGTAATCTTACGTTTACAATTGATGTGCAGGGTTCAATCGTAATTGACCCTCAATACAGCTATAACGGTACAGGAGGTACTATTACCTTCACATCCAACAGAACCCGCGAATGGATAGCAGGAGAACCTACTCCCCAGTGGAACGATGACATTTACCTGATCAGCGGAACCGCGAGCGGTACCACAACAAGCGGAGCATCTTATTCCATGAGCACAGATCCTTCCGCGCCATTAAGAAAAGAAATCGGGTTCACTCATTTTACAAGCGGAATATTAAATATTACTCCTTCAGGAAAACCCACGAGGACTATTAATTACAGCTACCTGAACAGCAATCGCGATAATCTTGCCTTGTTAACTGTCAATGGCGTTACCCGTACAATTTATTTAGGCAGAAGGGATCATTAAAATCTTTAGTGGTTAGTTTTAAGTCAGGTTTGTTAAATCCTCCGTCAGCTGACGGAGGATTTGTTTTTTATTAAGTTTGCACCTGAAAAATTTTAAATGTATCTTCTGAAAATTAAAGGCAAAGCTAAAATTCCGGATTATGTTCAGTTGCGGGATGACAGCTTTACTTTGCTTGCTTATTTCAGGGTTGACCGCCCGCAAAAAGCTTTATTGAAATGCGGCCTGGCCGATAAGGAAAAAGAAATCAAAAAAATTATTGCCGAAGTGCCTTTCGGAAAAATACAAAAGTTAAAATTCTAAACCCTATTCCATTATTTCAATACTCTTTTTATGATTATAACTTTTCCTGATAAAAATACCCGTGAATTTCCTTCCGGTACTTCCGCAATGGAAATTGCCAAAAGCATCAGTGAAGGTCTTGCGCGAAATGTGCTGGCTGCCAAAGTAAATGGTGAGGTACGCGATTTGCAGCGTCCGATAACTGAAGATTCAACTCTTGAATTACTAACGTGGGACAAAGCCGAAGGCAAATCAACATTCTGGCATTCATCGGCACACCTGATGGCTGAAGCGTTAGAGTTTTATTATCCCGGTGTTAAATTCTGGGTGGGGCCTCCTGTTGAGAATGGTTATTATTATGATATTGATTTGGGCGATAAAACCATCAGCCTTGAAGATTTCAAAAAGATTGAAGATAAAATGCTGGAGCTTGCAAGGCAGAATAATGCTTATGTGAGGAAAGAAATTTCTAAATCAGAAGCAATAAAATATTTTTCGGAAAAAGGCGATGAGTACAAGTTAGATTTGTTGCAGGGGCTTGATGATGGAAATATCACCCTTTATACACAGGGGAACTTTACTGACTTGTGCCGTGGTCCGCACATTCCGCATACCGGTTATATTAAGGCGATAAAGCTGATGAATATTGCCGGTGCTTACTGGAAGGGTGATGAAAAAAATAAACAGTTGACACGAATTTACGGAATCACTTTTCCAAAACAAAAAGAGCTTGACGAGTATTTGAAAATGCTCGAAGAAGCAAAGAAGCGTGATCATCGTAAGCTGGGAAAAGAATTAGAGATTTTTATTTTTGATGACGAGGTGGGTCCGGGGCTTCCGTTGTGGTTGCCTAATGGTGCTGTGATAATTGAAGAGTTGGAAAGGCTTGCGAAAAGAACTGAACAGGAGGCAGGATACAAACGTGTTCGTACACCGCATCTTGCAAAAGAATCTATGTACAAAACTACCGGGCACATCCCCTACTACCAGGACAGCATGTTTCCGCCAATGGATATGGATGGCGAAAAGTATTATTTGAAACCGATGAACTGCCCGCATCATCATAAAATTTTCGGAAGCCTTAATGCAAGTTATCGTGATCTGCCGGTCCGTCTTGCCGAGTATGGAACCTGTTACCGTTATGAGCAGTCCGGTGAATTGTTCGGATTGATGAGGGTGCGTTCGCTCCAGATGAATGACGCGCATATTTATTGCACCGAAGAACAATTTGCGCAAGAGTTCAAAGCGGTGAATGATATGTACCTTAAATATTTCAGGATATTTAATATTGAGAAATATGTAATGCGGTTTTCAACCCACTCTCTTGAGAAACTAGGAAAGAAATATGTTGACAATCGCGAACTGTGGCTTAAGACTGAAGACATGGTTCGCAGGGTTTTGATTGAATCAAATATTCCCTACGTTGAAGTTGCTGATGAAGCCGCTTTCTACGGACCGAAGATTGATGTCCAGGTATGGAGTGCGATCGGGCGTGAATTTACTTTAGCTACCAACCAGGTTGATTTTGCTATTCCGGCACGTTTCGGGTTAACATTCCGCAATGCCCATAATGAAATGGAAACTCCCATTTGCATTCATCGTGCCCCGTTGGGAACCCATGAAAGGTTCATCGGTTTCCTGATTGAGCATTATGCCGGTAATTTCCCGTTATGGCTCTCCCCCAACCAGGTAATTGTGCTTCCTATTAGCGATAAATTTAACTCGTACGCCAAAAAAGTTTCCCAATTATTAAATAATTCCGATATTCGCACCCTTATTGATGAGAGGGACGAGAAAATAGGCAGAAAAATACGCGATTCCGAGCTCAGAAAAATCCCTTTCATGCTGATTGTAGGGGAAAAAGAAGAAAAAGAAAACGCTGTTTCAGTGCGTAAACATGGTGAGGGTGATAAAGGTTCCCTGAACATCAACGAGTTTATCAATACAATTAAAGACGAAATTAAAAAGCAGGTTGAACCTGCCGAATAAAATACTTCCGGTTTAACCGGCATTACACATAAAACAAGGAGGAACAATCGCAACATTTCACAACAGCCGCCCATTTAACCCTAACTTCAGGCCTTACAACCGCTTTGGCAGAGGCCCGGTTAAAAAAGAAGATGAGCACAACATCAACGGGCGAATAAAAGCACCACGGGTACGGTTAGTAGGCGAAAACATTAAATCGGATATTTATTCGATAAGTGATGCCCTTAAAATTGCCGAGGATCTTGGAGTTGATTTGGTTGAAATTGTTCCCACTGCCGATCCCCCGGTTTGTAAAGTAATCGAGTACAAAAAGTTTCTTTACGAAAAGAAGAAAAAAGAAAAAGAGCTAAAATCTAAAACAGCAAAATCAGTTTTAAAAGAAATCAGGTTCGGGCCTAATATTGATGAGCACGATTTTAATTTCAAATTAAAACACGCAATAAAATTCCTCGAAGAGGGCGCGAAAGTAAAAGCATTTGTAATATTTCGGGGAAGAGAGATGGCATATAAGGAACAGGGCGAAATTATCCTGCTCAAATTTGCACAGGCACTCGAAGAATACGGAAAGGTTGAAATGCTTCCTAAATTAGAAGGTAACCGAATGTTTCTGCACATGGTTCCTCTACCTAAAAGAAAAAAAATAATTCATAATTCATAATTTCCCAAATGCCTAAGCAAAAAACAAATTCGAGCGCCAAGAAAAGATTTAAAGTTACCGGCACCGGTAAAGTTAAACGCAAACATGCTTTTAAAAGCCACATCTTAACTAAGAAAGAAACCAAGCGCAAGCGCAACCTCACTCATTCGGCATTGGTTGATAAAACGGATATGAAGCGGGTAAGCCGGATGCTGAACATTTGAGGAAGTCGGATGTCCGATGTCGGATGTCCGATGATAATTGAAAACATTAAACATTAAACACTAAACATTAAACTTTAATTTAACCAGGTACTTAGCTTAAAGTTTCCCGCCTGAGGCGGGAGCGCTAACGCCAAAAACAAAAACAACATGCCACGTTCAGTAAACAATGTAGCTTCGAGGGCAAGACGCAAAAAGCTGCTCAATCTTGCCAAAGGTAACTGGGGGCGCAGGGGTAATGTGCTTACCGTTGCCAAACACACCGTTGAAAAAGGTTTGCAGTATGCCTACCGCGACCGCAAAACCAACAAAAGAAATTTCCGCTCGCTGTGGATAGCGCGCATTAATGCCGGCATACGCGAACACGGAATGAGCTATTCTGAATTTATGGGAAAGCTGCACAAAGCAGGCAATACGTTAAACCGTAAAGTGCTTGCCGACCTTGCCATGAACCATCCCGATGCTTTTAAAGCGGTGGTGGAATCGGTGAAGTAGGAAAACTGAAATGAAATTTTAAAGGCTGCTTGTTGAAGGCAGCCTTTTTTGTTTGTTTTTTAACCTGACATGTAGTTTTAAAGCCTGTGGGCTGCTCTCTTGTCAGGTTTTTCTTCGGGTAAATTTATAAAATGGTTTTATTTTAAAACCTGACGGGGGCTGCGCAACCCGTCAGGTTGAATGAGAACAAATAATTAAACCTGTTTAAAGGATTATTATTCCCAACTAACAGCATCGGCTTGCACAAGAACTAATCCGTTACTATTTTTAAAACCGGCACCGTCACAATCAACCCAAATGGTATCACAGGACCAACAATTACCCCAACAATAACCGTGTCCACCATTTAAGGCAAAATTATCGCAACTTCCATTATCAGGGGCTATACAATGACAAATTACGCATTCTGCTTTGTTCTTTTCAGCTACTTGAGGAGGTTCGTTGGCTTCAAAAGAAATCATCCAGTAATTCTGCCCATCATCGGGAATTGTAAACCTTCGATCAATAACGGGAATGTCTGTTTGATTTATAAACATCATATAAGTATCCGAACAATTTCCTTCCATTTCATCTATATGGTAATAGACAGTGCTTCCCTCATATCTAATTGTCATTTGCGCACAACTGCCATTTTCTTTTCTTGATGTAAAAGTTTGAGCAGGTAGTGAATACACGAAATAGGTTAGAAATACAATTATAAATAGCTTCTTCATTTTCTTGTTGTCAGAGTTTATAGTGCTGACACCGCACTTTTAGAAAATTAATTTAAAATAATTTGAATATGTCATAGAATTCAGGTTGAATGAATTATTTATATTAACCTCACAGGAACTTCGCTGCGCTTCGCAACCTGTCAGGTTTTAAACAAAGGACGGTAATTTGAATTTTCATTTTCATGCTAATTAGTTTTTAGTTTGCTAAAATATCATGCAATGATAAGTATAATTTTTTCACACTGACAGGAACCGGACTCATGCCAGCCTGAACCTGCCAGGTGAAATTTCAGGTGAAAATATAAATAAAATGCTAATGAAATGGATTACCCCCTGCCAGAAAGAAAATACCCATGTGCGGATTTGAAATACCCCTGTACTGAAATTAATTACCCACAGGCCAAAAGAAAATACCTCAAGGCAGAAACTTTTCACCCCTGCCCGGAAATGCATTATTGGCAGAAAGATGAAGAGTACCCCTGCCCGGAAACGAATTACCCCCCGCCAGAAACCAATTACCCCGACTTTTTGGCAGAAAATAAAGAATTATGAATGCTGAATGTTGAATTATGAATTTGATTTTCAAGGAGGAAAGGTACGGGTATTTTGAACCGTTAGTTTAAATAAAGTTGCGTAACGGGTTATGTGATTTGCTGCTATGAAAAAGTGTGTAAGGTTTAAGATATTTTTGATTAAAAAAGGCGGAAAGGCGAGGAGAAAAGAAAAAATCTTACACCTGTTCGCGGATGCCGGAGGTGAATGGGGAACGGGAATTGGCAAACGGAAAATGATTTGTGGCAGGGCGCTGAAATGCATGCTGAGACTGTGTTTGGGAGATGCTGGACGGCAAATTAGATATCTTATTATAACGGAATGCATATATATAAGGAGCCGGAAAAGCGGTAAAAAAATTTTATTCAAACACTATAACCTTTCAAAAACCCTGCCGTAAGAATCCAAATATAAAACACTAAAAAATATTTACCATGAACAAATCTATTTATCCTACAGCACAGTCTGTACTCTATGACACCTGCAGAATTATCATGCAGAATTGTAAAAATCAACTTGCAGCGTTTACCGCATTCAGTGCTTTATACACGCTGGTGTTTGTTGACGCAGTAATTGCGGCAATAGGCCACTCAGAAAATATGCCAAGCGAAGCGGCACGCGCACTTGAGCATAAAACAAAAAGGAAGGAGCTTGAAGCCCTGGCAAAGGAGTGCCGCACGTTTTGGCAGGGGCTGAAACGTTATATTACCAAGGCATTTACCGAAGAGTATTGGGAGATGAACTGGACGGCAGCGGGCTGGGCTGACTACGAACTGGCAAGCAATGATAATTGGGATAAGGTGAAGGCGATGATGCTTGCAGGCAGCCAATATATTGCAGCACATGCAGCCGAACTTACGGCTATGCCGACAGGTTATGAAGCTGATTTTAACGCCAAGATGACTGAGTTTAACACAAAGTACGGAGAGTTTACGCAGGCTGAATTGGATGCACGCACAGGAACTGACGCGAAGATTACAGCCAATAATAAATTATACAACAGAGTGACGCAAGTGTGCCTTGACGGGCAGCATATTTTTGCCAATGATGAAAACCTGAGAGAGCAGTTTTCGTTTGAAAAGATGAGCGAACTGGTGCACGCTATAGGACCGGCAGGGCTGAAGGGAACTGTTACAAAGAACGGACAACCCCAGCCGGGATTGATTGTGGAGCTTGAAAATGGCAACCTGAGCGTGATTACAGATGCAGAAGGCGAGTTTGATTTTGGCAACCAGCTTGCAAGCGGCACGGATACGATTGTTGTAAAGCAGGGAGATGAAATTTTGGCAGAGGAAGATGTTGTGATTCCTCCGGGAGTTACAAAGATTGAGGATGTTGAAATTCCTGTTACTCCAACGCCACCTACCCCGTAAGGGTTAGGTCTTAAAAAAATGAACCCCGCAGAGATGCGGGGTTTTTTTTGTTTTTGTTTTGATTGGTTGGAAAAGTAATTCGCTTAGGCGAATTGATTCTTGAGCACGTGCCATTCCTTTTTGTCACTTTTTTCCTTGATGAAAAAAGTAACCAAAAAAATCAAGACAAAAATATGCTTCAGCCCACGGGCAACTGCAGGCTCGCATTTTTGTCGGGCTTGCACACATGAATTATAGCAGGCTGAGTGGTGAAGAAAATAAAAGCGCCTCACGTTGAAGCGGGGCGCTTTTTATTTAATTTGACAATGATTTTTATTTTGCCTTTACCATTTTTTTGCTGTCAATTACTTTTCCATCAACTACTAACGTGTAGGTATAAATTCCGTTGCTGAGCTTGCTGCCGAATACTTGTAGCTCGCCTGCACCTTTTTCGTTAATTTTATAGGTATTAATTTGATTGCCGCTGTTATTGTAAAAATAAATTACAGCATCGTTGAAATCTTCGGGTATGCTCCAGCGTATCATGGTGCTTTCGCTGAACGGGTTTGGATCGTTTTGAAGTAACTGAAGTGATTTTAAATTTTCCAATTCAATGCTGCCGGTGTTTGAGGTGGGATTTTGATTACGGGGAGTGGTGCTCATTTGCTGTTCTAACGAACTAATTTTTGCTCCCTGGTCATTAATAACTGCAAGCATAAGCGGAATAAGACCCGTGTAATTTACTGCCTTGAATGTTAGTTCGGGATGGATTTCATCACCAACTGAATCAATCATTGCAGGAGTCGTAATTGTTCTGACCAAGCCAGGTAAAACCGCCTCTACATCTTCAGCCATCAATCCATATTGCAAACCGGTGGGAAGATTTAATTGCGGGTTGTCAATTTGGTTAAAATCGTAGGTCTGTGGTGGTAAGTCGCCTAATATATCAGCTGCAATGCCTGACTGCAAGGGCTGAATATTATTTTTAAGAAATGCATCGGATGGAGAAAATGTACCGGCAGCATAAATATTTCCATTAAAGAACCCTGAACCGAAAGAGGTAGGACACCCTGCACAAGCTATGCTATTCACATACAAAAGGAATTGATCTGTTGAAGCAGTTGTCGGGTTAGGATATCCAATACCAACCCGTACTTGATTAAATCCGCCAGATGCTGACGATCCTAACACCATACAGTCGCTGCAATTTACCTGGCTGTTAGCGCCAACAGCAGTTGCATTATCAAGGTTGCTTGCTGTTACTTCATCCGCATTATAGCCTAAAAAGGTACACTTAGTATATGTTCCTCCTAAGTTTCCTTCGTCACCTGCTAAAGCACCTAATGCGGTATTTTGAATACCGGTGGTATTATAAAACAGTGTATTATTTCCCATAGCAGTATTATTTTCGCCCGAAGTATTTTGGCGCAATGACAGGTTGCCGATTGCAATATTATTGGTATCGTTATTATCGCCAAGCGCGCTGGTACCAATGGCTATGTTCTGATAGCCTGTTGTATTATCCTGTAGTGTAGAATAACCAATAGCAATGTTGTTATTCCCTGTTGTATTTACAAGCGCAGAATGACCAATTGCGGTGTTGGAAGAGCCTGTTATATTTGTGGTAAGCGCGTTGTAGCCTACAGCAATATTATTACTTCCGCTTGTAGTGGCCTGCCCGGCATTTGCACCAACAAATGTGGAATTGTTATCTGCTGAAATGACGGCACCTGCATTATTACCCACGCATATATTTGTTGGACCAAATGGCATGGCAAGAGCTTCGTTAGTATTAATACGGTAAACTTGAGAATACGAACCAACACCTACATTAATATCACCACCGCCAACTTCAAGTTTATAATCAGGGGTTGCTTCACCAATCCCAACATTGCCATCATTTTTTATCCGCATGCGTTCTGCTATGCTGCCACTAATATTCGTGTAAAATAAAATATGAACCCCTGTTTCCTGCTGCCGCAGTTCGGCATCACCACCTGAGGCTATTCCAATTTTAAAACCATCGGTATTTGCCGAATTCCCGGTTGTATTATTAGTGAACTGATGAAAGGTTTCATTAGTAGCATCCTGGTGCAATAATGACCTTGCCGTTGTGATACCAATTCCAACTTCACCTGACGACCTTATGCGCATTCTCTCTGAGTTGTTAGTATAAAATAGAATAGCATTGCCATCTTTATGCCTTAACAAAGCATTGCCTGTAGAACCATCAACTCCTACAAAGAAATTGTTTGTAGTATTGCTGTTGGCGTACTCGGTAAACACATCGCTGGCGCTGGTGCTTTTTAAATGAAGCAAACTGGAGGGTGATGTAGTGCCGATGCCTACGTTGCCCCCACCCGCGACTGTCATTCGCTCAGTAGAATTTGTTTTTATTGCTAAGCGGACATTATCTATGGTACCTAGAAAATCTGTTGGTGGATTTGTGCCATTGTTTCCTCCCAGAGCCCATTGCGCCTGTGCAATTGATACCTGGAAAATTTGTGTTAAACAAACAAAGAAGAATAATATCGTAATTTTAATTTTGATTGAAGCTTTCATTTTTTTAGAATTTTAATTGTTAGAATTTTGAGAACTTCCTTGTTATGCAGGAGTTTTTTGTAAAAATCTCCAGTACATAGAAACCACTCTTAATTCCTGAACAATCAACAGATGCCAGATATTTGCCGGGTTGAAAATCTGATTCTGAAACAAAACGTCCTGCGACATCAAAAACATTGATTTTTGTTATCAAATCTTTATATGATTGTACATAAACCCAATGAGTAATCGGATTTGGAAAAACAGAAAACTGATACAATCTGATATCCCGAACAATTCCAGTAGTGGAATCCTCCTTTACACTTACGTCATCAATATATACATAAGCGGTATTGTAGTTCCAGAAAAATCCGGTATCGGATACTATATTAGTTGCAGAGTTTAGTAAAAAATTTCCAATTGTGCAGTATTTTTCGCCACCTGCTGCGATGAAGCTGCCGGTAATCTGAATCCAATTTAAAGTATCATGTATATAATTGAACGGCTGATTGTAAACCTGAGGCAGGTAGGATAAATTGCCATAGGATGTATAATCCGTTACTGAATCGAGGGAAAAATAAGCGCCAAAAGCATCGGAAGAATATTTTGCATTGTTTGAACGTGAAACATAAAACTCTACTGTATAGCTGTGACCTGCCAGCAAAGAATCGTTTAATTTCACTTCAATATATTCTCTTGTTATTGAGGAATCTCGGAAAGTGATTACACCACAATAAGCTAACCCGGTATGTGGCAACTGGTATCCGTTCGGATTATTCAGGGATGAATAACCACAAATTGGATAGGCGCTGTAATAATCAGGCGTACTCAATGTCGGATTAAACCAATGCATTGCCGCTTCAGGTTTATAAGTATTAGCCGCGCAATTAATAGTATCTTCAAAACCAGGATTGGGTACAAGATTTAACTGGGCAAACAGGCATCTGTTGAATTGTAAAAGAATAAGAGCAAGGAATGATGATTTCATCATTTTATTTTTTTTAAATAATTTTCAGAATATAAAAATACACAATAAATAAAATACTTTTACAATACAAGCGTAAAACTTATTGTTGGTATTACCCCCTGTTTTTAAATGAAGGAGGGTTGCGGAAGGGGCTGCCTGGTTAATAAAAACGACAGCCCGGCACGCAGCCACAACTAAAAACGGTTTTAAAACCGCGAAAAAGCAAAGGAGTAAAATAAATATAAGCTGCTTTACTGTTTTTAAATACGAAAAGCATTTGCAGCTTTAATATAGAAAAAAAAACAATAAAAATAATAAGTAATAAAAGATATAGCATGAGGGTTAGTAAGGTTTAGTTGTGTAAAAGTACAACGGGAAAAAGCGTTTGTCAATACCCAATATCTGCTAATAGAAAACTACTAATAGTAAACTATTAGCAGAAAACTGCTAAGGGAAAATCTTCAAAAAAGAAAAAAGATAAAATAGCTGATAACAATTTGTCGGGGTTATCCCTTGCCCACAAAGCCAATTGCGCCATACTATGCGTATTGGTTTTAGGATGTATGTTTTTGAGATGCGTGTTGAGAGTGCTTTCTTTAATTTTTAATTCATCGGTAATTTCCTTGTGCGTTTTACCTTTTCCAACCAGATTCACAATTTCTTTTTCGCGTTTCGTAAGTTCATTGGGGTTTTTCATGATTAAAATACTTTACGGGGTTAATTAGCGCACACGTATTCACGATACAAAATTGAAAATTGGTTTTCGGATAGAAAAATCAAAGTATAGTGTTTGGTAACACCGGTTTTTGAAGGGTATTTTCTAAGACTTTCTTCTATACCATTAAAAATTAATGCTTTGAAAATTTAAAAATGGAAAAAAATGACTGAAATGTAACACATGGTAACAAGAACAATGTAAACTTGTGGTGACTGCCCTGTGCATGCTGGTTCCTATTGCATTAAAATGTCATTTCGTTTTTCAAAATCAAAAATGCTGTACATTAGCGCACCCTAACATTAAAAACAACTTATGACACAAACAGCAACTTCGCATCCTAAAGGATTGTATGTACTGTTCACCACCGAAATGTGGGAACGCTTTAATTTTTACGGCATGCGCGCCATCCTTACCTTGTTTATGGTAAACGCGCTCAGGTTTTCGGAAGCCGAAGCCTCGGTAATTTATGGCGGCTTCCTTGGCTTATGCTACCTTACCCCAATGCTCGGAGGTTTTATATCGGACCGTTTTTGGGGAAACCGCAAGTGCATTTTGTTTGGTGGAACCACCATGGCAATAGGGCAGCTATTGTTGTTTACCTGCGCCAATTTTTACGATACCGATGTGGAGCTCGCGAAAAAAATAATGTGGGTTGCGCTCGGAGTTTTAATTTTAGGAAACGGTTTTTTTAAGCCTAATATTTCCTCGATGGTCGGTTCGCTTTACCCGAAAGGCGATAACCGGCTCGACTCGGCTTTTACTATTTTTTACCTCGGTATTAACCTCGGTGCGTTTATCGGGATAACCATTTGCCCCCTGCTTGGCGATGTGAAGCTTGATGACGGCACACGGGTAGTATCAGCGTTTAAATGGGGCTTCCTCGCTGCCGGTGCTGCCATGCTGCTCGGAACAATTGTGTTTTTATTATTGAAAGATAAATATGTTACCACACCCGATGGCAAAGCGCTTGGCGGAAGGCCAAACGCGAGGTTAGACAGCGATCACGAAAAATCGAAGTTCAGCCAAACGTCAATTGTTACCGCGCTGGCTGCGCTGGTGGCTTTGTTTTTTATTTTCCTGAAAGGTGTTGGTGTAAATCCTATTTACTCATTCATATACAGCAGCGGCTTAACGCTTGCGGGATTTATTCTTTCGGATAAATCGCTTACCAAAGTTGAACGCGACCGCATTATTGTATTGTACTTTGTCGCCTTCTTTGTAATTTTCTTCTGGGCATGTTTTGAGCAGGCAGGCTCATCGCTCACATTTATTGCCGATAACCAAACCGACACGCATATTTTTGGCTGGCAAATGCCACCGAGCTTAGTGCAAAACGCGAATTCGTTATTCATTATCCTTTTTGCTTTTCCGTTCAGCTGGCTGTGGATTAAAATGGCGAAGCGCAATATCGAGCCTACTTCGCCTTTCAAGCAAGGCATCGGCTTGCTGCTGATCGCGCTTGGATTTTTAATTATCGCATTTGCCGTGAAAGGAATTGCAAACGACAGCAAGATAAATGTAATGTGGCTGGTGGTGCTTTACCTGCTGCACACGATTGGCGAATTGTGTTTGTCGCCTATTGGGCTGTCTCTGGTTTCAAAATTAGCGCCCATGCGCTTTGCCTCGCTGCTGATGGGGGTATGGTTCCTGTCTAACGCTTCGGGTTATGCGCTTGCCGGAACTTTAGGGGCGCTCCTCCCTCCTACCGGTGATAAATATATTAAAGCCGAAGAGATGGGGATTGATTTAAAAGGCGTGCTCGATAAATCCATCACGTTAGAAGACGCGAAAATGCAAATGCTGACGGATGCAAATATCCCGACCGAGTACCCTGTTTTTGCCGGGTTCGCCATTCATAATTTGTTTGAATTTTTTATGGTGTTTGTAATTCTTCCCGGTTCGGCAGGAATTATTCTGCTGCTGTTAACAGGATGGCTCAAGAAGATGATGCATGGGGTAAGGTAGCTTGCGGAAAAGATAATTCAACGCAAAGGCGCGGAGACGCAAAGCTCAGCAATGAAATATTTGTATTGCGGATGGACTAAATTAATGCTTAGCTAACTCATCGAGCTTACGCTGCAGCACATCGCCAAGTGTTGCCACATCAATCCGTTTTGCAACAATGGTTTTGTTTTCATCGAGAAGAAAAATCTGCGGGGTGCTGATGAGGTCATACTCATGCCGGAAATTATTCTGAAGCTTTAAATCGGCAACATTAATCCAGTTGAGGTTATGCTCACGGATAAATTTTTTCCATTTATCTTCTTCCACTTCATTATCCACGGCATAAACCTCCACTCCTTTTGACTTCACTTTATCGTACAGTTCTTTAAGCTTAGGCATTTCTTTCTGACAATGCCCGCAATCGGGATCCCAAAAGATAAGGACTGTAAATGGTTTTTTAATGTTATATAACGCCTGGTAGGTGCCTGCTGTATCCAGCAGAACAAGGTTGCGAACTTTTTTGCCGATTAAAATAGGTTTTAATGTTTTGGCGCGGTCTGCAATTTTGTATAACGTGGTGGAGTCAGCCCAGTATGCCTGGTCTTTGGTGTAATAATTTTCAGCCATGTGAACAAACACAGCATCCATACCCATGATGGTTGAAGTTTCATATTGGTTGGTAATCCACCATACAATAAATTTAAAAACTTCGGGGCTCGGTCTTGATAGCTTCACAAGATAATCAGCCGCCTCATTTATCGAATCAGGCATCTGGACTGTTAGCTTTTTAACGTACTGTTCAATCTTGGGAAAAAGCACCGGTGTGCGAAGCATACGTTCATCAGTCAAATCAAGGTTATCAAAAAAATGAGCTTTGTAATAACGGAACTGTCCAACGGAATCAATGCTGCCATCGGGGTTCTTCATTGGCGGATCGGGCATTTCCACATCCTTCGAAGTCTTAAAAACTTTAGTCATGAAAGCATCGGGATTATCTTCCATAAATTTTAATTTCATTCCAACCACTTCCTTGTTTATCTCTTCAATTTTCTTTTGAGCCTTTTCGCGCTCCTCTTTATTATCTTTATTTTTATCATACTCGGCTCTCAAAGGTTCTATAGCAGCCGATTTCTCATTAATAAATTTGATATAATTAAAAAATAATTCATTATCTCTTGAACCTGTCACCTTCATGTGCTTAACCAGGTCAGCGGTATCGGTTTCGAGCGAAAAATTTTGCTCTTTGTCAATAATAAATTCAAAATATTTCTTATTGGGAAGTACAAAAAGATATATGCCGCCCGGCAGCTTTTCTTTTGCTTTAAAAACAACAGTGCCTTTCGCATCGGCTAAAGCCGAATCTTTAAGGTATTGCTTGTCGCCATAATAATTAGCGAGGCGGCAAAGTGAGTCTTTGGGTACGCCTTTAACAGTAATTTTCAGGTTAAAAGCATTTTGCGAATAACCAAGGTTAGAAAAAAACAGAATTACCGCAGTGCTGAAAATTTTAATCGTGTTTATTTTCATAAAGCTTGTGATATGAAGTCGGCAAAAATAACAATTAGAGCTGTGAAGATTTTATGAATCATGCGTTCACTTTTATACAGGACGCAATGGATTTTGCTTTCTCACGCAATTCGTCAGTTGAAGTGCCTGTTTCGTCATAAGAAAGTGCTACTCCCATGCGCCTGTATTTTCGGGTAAATGGCTTCCCGAAAATTTTAAAATCGGACTTTAAAAATGAGGCTGCTTTTTCCATGCCGGAATAAACCGGCTGGTTTTTATTTTCATCATTGGCAAGAATTACAGCGCTTGCCGCTGCGCGTTCCAAAACAATTTCAGGAATGGGTAGCCCCAAAACCGCACGTGCATGCAGCTCGAATTCCGAAAAATTCTGCGAGCCGGCTAATGTCACCATGCCAGTATCGTGAGGGCGTGGTGAAAGTTCTGAGAAATAAACTCCGTTATCGGTTAGAAAAAATTCAACACCCCAGATACCGGCACCGGTAAGGCTTTTTGTAACGGCATCGGCAATTTGTTTTGCATCGCTCAAATCTTTTTCGCTCATAATATGGGGCTGCCAGCTTTCCTGGTAATCGCCCCGCTCCTGACGGTGACCTATAGGCGGACAAAAAAGAGTTGGCCCGTTTTTCTGAGTAACCGTAAGCAGTGTAATTTCTGAATTAAATTTTATAAACTCTTCAACAATTACTTCGGCTATATCGCCACGCTTACCTGCCTGTGAATAATTCCACGCTTTCTCAATCTGATCTTCACTTTTTATTGTTGACTGTCCTTTTCCTGATGACGACATTAATGGTTTTACCACACATGGAATTCCTAATTCATCAACGGCTTTTTTCAGTTCATCAATATTAGTCGCGTAGCGAAAAGCCGCTGTCTTTAATTTTAAATCATTTGCAGCCAGGTCACGGATAGCCTTACGATTCATGGTAAAATTTGCAGCACGTGCGCTTGGCACAACCTGTATGCCCTGCTTTTCATAATCAAAAAACCGTTCGGTGCGGATGGCTTCAATTTCGGGGACAATAATAT